>JACRIR010000181.1 GCA_016215705.1 Candidatus Poribacteria bacterium
ATGCCTTTTTGCTTCTCCTTCGTAGCGGCTGCCCAATGAAGCAAGTTCCAAATCCGTATCACAGGGCATCGGCTTGCTCCATTTTAGTGCCGCGAACAGACAGAAATCATCTGTCCTTCATAGGAAAATAAACAACATAACAGTTTAATATCAGGAAGTATTTGTAATAGATAAAGGCGGAGTACATAGTTATTTTTGAATGCGTTGGCAGTATAGACTTGGTGGCATGGAATCGGCAATGTGTGGGGAGGGTGGAAGCGGGAAATTGGGTGAAGGCATGCCTTCCAAACCATCCAGAAGGGGTAAGTATATGAAAGCTACCTCGACCCTCACTGAAAATATCCCGTGGGAGAAATTTCACCAAGCCCTCATTGAGGAGGGGATTCCCGAGGAAAAATTTCGCTGGTACGCCGGTTGGGTTACGCGATTCGCCAATCATCAAAGAGCGAGGCCCTTGCTGGGGCGAGGACCTGAGGATGCCGAAGACTTTCTCAGAAAACTCTCCGAACGGCCGGAAGTCGAACTGTGGCGGGTCCGACAAGCAGCCCATGCGTTGTCTCTTTTCTTCAGGAGCGTTCTCGGGGTCAAGTGGGCGAGTCGGTGGAGTCAGGACGCGGATCATCCAAATGCGGCCGGCAATACCCTGCGTGAGGAACGGACACCGACACGAAAAGTTGTGAAACCGGACGAAGCGATCGATGCACCTGTTGCAGAAGAGGCCGGTTCCGGAGAATGGGCGGTGCGACTTCGGTCCATCATGAGGACCGGGAATTATTCGCCGCGTACCGAGCGTGCATACGCAAACTGGATCGGACGATTCCTTTCTTTTTGTTCCGATAGGTCCCGGGAACCCGATTCGGATTGCGCGCGGGACTTTCTGGAACATCTTGCCATCGATCGCGAAGTAGCGGCTGCTACCCAGAGCCAGGCGCTCAACGCGATTGTCTTCTTCTTCGAGCACCTGCTGGGCCGTTCTCTCGAAATAATCGATTTTCCCCGTTCCCGGCGGCCGCGGCATCTTCCCACGGTTCTTTCCAGGGACGAGGTCCAAAGGCTTCTCGGCAAACTTGGCGGCCCATATTCTTTGATGGGTGGACTTCTTTACGGCGCCGGGCTTCGGCTCATGGAATGTGTTCGTCTCAGGGTGAAGGACCTGGACTTCGATTGCGGTCAGGTCGTCGTGCGGGACGGGAAGGGAGGAAAGGACCGCATCACGGTTCTTCCTTCCTTGCTGCGGAGCCGTCTTCAGGAACATCTTTCCGAGATCCGAACGCGCCACGGAAAAGATCTGGAGCGCGGTTTCGGGGAAGTCCATTTTCCGGCTGCGCTCGAGCGGAAGTATCCCGGGGCGCCGAAGGAATGGGCCTGGCAATGGGTCTTTCCGGCCGAGCGGCTTTCGGTGGATCCCCGAAGCGGTAAAGTTCGACGGTGGCATATTCACGAAAGCGCCCTTCAGAAGGCTGTGAAGCGGGCGGCACGCGACGCGGGAATTGACAAGCGGGTAACCTGTCACACGTTGCGTCACTCCTTCGCAACGCACGTTCTTGAGGCGGGATACGACATCCGGACCGTCCAGGAACTGCTCGGTCATTCCGACGTTTCCACGACGATGATTTACACGCATGTTCTTAATCGGCCCGGACTTGCGGTGAAGAGCCCCATGGACATGGGGTGAGCCGTGCTTCATGAAACAAGTATACATATTACCGTACAAATATCCATGATGCTTGTTGTTCCTCGGGCTCCGTTGTGGTACGTGTTCATGAAATAAGTTGCGTATCCGTCAATTTCGATATCGAAAGGAGCGTGTGTAATGAGCGATGACGGGAAGTACACGATGGGAATGGGGTGGCTGCCGGATTATCCCAGTTTCAAGGACTACCCGGTGACCCACGACGTGGTGTCCCCCCGCCTCAGGATGCTCGGACAGAAAGACTCTGTAAAAACCATGTTGAACAAGGTGGGGGTGGGGGATTTCAAGGCGAAGCTTGCAACTTCCGTCGATCTTAGGCAATGGTGCTCGCCGATCGAGAATCAGCTGAATCTGGGGTCGTGCACGGCCCACGCGGGTGTCGGGATCGTCGAGTATTTCGAGAACAGGGCCTTCGGTAGATACCTCGATGCGTCGCGTCTTTTTCTCTATAAGGTCACGAGGAATCTGCTCGGCTGGACAGGGGACACTGGCGCGTTCCTGCGCTCGACGATGGAGGCGATGGTGCTCTTCGGGGTGCCGCCCGAGGAATACTGCAAGTATATAGTCGCAGATTTCGAAAAGGAGCCGAGTTCTTTCCTCTACGCATTCGCTCAGAACTTCCAGGCGATTTCATATTTCCGGCTCGATCCTCCGGGTAACTCCAGGGACGATCTCCTGAAACGTATCAAGACCCTGCTCGCACGTGGTATTCCGTCCATGTTCGGATTTACCGTATACAATTCCATTTCCCAGGCGTCGACAACCGGCAATATCCCGTTCCCCGTCCCCGGCGAGCGCATCGCAGGCGGCCATGCCGTCGCCGCTGTCGGATACGACGACTCCGTCAAGATCAAAAATACCGGTAATGGCGGTGTCGAAACGAAAGGGGCGTTGCTCATTCGAAATTCCTGGGGGACCGGATGGGGAGACAAGGGATACGGATGGCTTCCCTATGAATACGTTCTCAAGGGACTCGCTGTGGACTGGTGGTCGCTTCTGAAAAACGAGTGGGTGGACACCGGCGTTTTCAAGGAATAATCCGCCTGGCTTCCGTCCGGGAGCTGAACGGAGCCGATAGGGATCGAGACGTTCTCCTTGCATCGTTGGAGACTGCCCGGCCGGGCGTTTCCGCTGGTGCTGGAGTGGGCTATCATGCATCGCTATGAGTGTAATCGGCGAATGGCGAAATGTGCCAATTTATGCCACAATCTTGCCAGGCAAAGATTGTGCGGGAGGAACCGATGCGGAGCTTGAACATTTCGTTGCCCGAGTCCATGAGGTCGTTCATCGAAGAGCAGACGCGGAGGGGAGGATACGGCACGGCCAGCGAATACCTCCGCACCTTGATCCGCGAAGCCCAAAAGCGCCAGGCTGAGGACCGGCTGGAAACCTTGCTGCTTGAGGGACTGGATTCCGGTAAGCCGATCGATGTCACGCCGGGCTACTGGAGGGCAAAGAAAGAACGTCTTGGTCGAGCGCTTCGGCGGAAGAAGAAATCGTGACCCGCAGGGTCAGGGTTTTACCGTCAGCGGATCGGGACATCGACGAGCATATCGCCTTCATCGCCCGAGAGCGGCCTGATGCCGCACTTCGGTTCATGGACGCGGTTACCACAATCTTCGATCACATTTCAGGCATGTCCGGAATGGGCAGCATGCGCAACTATAGGAATACACGACTGCGCGGATTGCGGATTATCCCGGTTTCGGGGTTTGAGAATTTCCTAGTCTTTTATCTTGTTACGACAAAAACAGTGGACATCGTTCGCGTGCTCCACGCAGCTCGCAATTTCGACAACATATTTTCGTAAAAAGATTGAAGAACAGGCGGGGACGATTTATCGATTCTCACTTTTTGTGATGCTTCGCCGCCCATTCACGGGTCATCTGTTGGACCTTTCCTATTTGATCCGGCGTCAGCTTCATTGCGGATTCATCCCGTGCTTTGGCGGAACGATCGTGATCTTCGCCCTTGCGGTTCGATGCGGACAATGAATACCAGAAGTATGCGAGTTCGTAGTCCTGCGGAACGCCATTGCCTTTCTTGTATGCATTACCGAGATTGGTCTGGGCATACGCGTCTCCCTGCTCCGCTGCCTTGCGGTACCACCTTACTGCCTCTGCGTAATCCTGCGGAACGCCAAGACCGTCGTGGTATGCGACTCCGAGATTGCACTGGGCATGCGCGTATCCCTGTTCCGCCGACTTGCGGTACCACTTCACCGCCTCGGAATGGTTCTGTTGCACGCCCATACCTTTGTAATACCCGACTCCGAGAAGGAACTGGGCTTTCGCATGTCCCTGTTCCGCGGCCTTGCGGAACCATTTCATTGCCTCGGCGTGGTTCTGCGGAACGTTCTTGCCTTTGAAGTATGCGCCTCCGAGACTGTACTGGGCCTTGGCGTCACCTCCCCCCGCCCTCATTAGGAGTGTATTGATGTCCGCGGAAAAAGCGGGACAGGCCAACGCCGTCGCCAACAGGAAAAGTACAAGGGGGAATAATCTGGATAATCTTGGAGACTCTCCGTTCATGGTACCTCCCGGTATGGCGGTCTCATGCTGAGAATATATTGGATTGAAGGATGGATGAACAGGAGATAAGAGCAAGGTGGCGGTCCCCAGGAAGAGTTGACCAAATCTCGATAGCGAAGCAGTAAAGCACCGTGAGAAAGAAATTCTTCCAAACACCACTTATTCCGGCAGGAGCAGAGAGTAGCTCGTGCTTCGGCCCCCGGCCGGGTCCTTCGTCAGGATGCCGCGGTCCACGAGGTCGGCGATGTCGCGCAGCGCGGTATCCTGCGAGCACTTCGCCATCTTCGCCCATTTTGACGACGTAAGCTTACCTTCTATCCCGTCCAGCAGATTGTTGAGCATGAGGCTCTGCCGCTCGTTGAACGGGGCGCCGGCGTGGGAGCCCCAGAATCGTGCCTTCCGGAAAACAGCGGCAAACGTCTCTTTCGCTTCATCGAATGAGCGTTCCATGCAGCCCAGGAACCATTCCAGGCGCTCCGTGATGTCGAGCGTTCCCTTCTGCGTCTGCTCGAGCCCCCCGTAGTACGCTTCACGTTCCTGCCGCATCTGGGCCGACATACTGTAGAACCTCTGCGGGCTCTGCTCCGAGCGGGCAAGCATCATGTCGGCGATCGCCCGGGCGATGCGCCCGTTGCCGTCCTCGAAAGGATGGATGGTCACGAACCACAGGTGCGCGATGCACGCGCGCAGCACGAGGTCCGTCCCGTCGTCTCCGTTGAACCAATCGAGGAAGGCAGTCATCTCTCGCTCGATCCGGTC
>JACRIR010000184.1 GCA_016215705.1 Candidatus Poribacteria bacterium
GGAGTGAGACGAAAGACGAAAGAGGACCGCGCGGGGCGCGGAGTCCAAAGTCCAAGGTCCAAAGTCTAAGGTCAGACAGTCCAAGGTCCGGGAAGGGTGGGGGGAAGTGCGAAGTGTCTAAAGTGCGCTAAAGTGTCTAGAGTTCAACAATAAAAGAGGCAGAAGGAATCCACGAAGAACACGAAGATCAGAAAACAGGCGCGCGAGGCGCGGAGGCCAGAGGCTGGAGGCAATCGATTTTGGATTTTAGATTTTGGATTGAACAAAGAAGAAGCAAGGTAACCGCCGATGAACGCCGATGAACGCCGATAGAGATTGGTTTATGGTTTATGGTTGAGAACCATGAACTATGAAAAACAAGACCGGTTTTGAAACCACAGGGGGGAAAAGCAGGCGAAAGGAGTGAGACGAAAGACGAAAGAGGACCGCGCGGGGCGCGGAGTCCAAAGTCCAAGGTCCAAAGTCTAAGGTCAGACAGTCCAAGGTCCGGGAAGGGTGAGGGGAACCGTAGGAGGCGAAAGGAACAAGGCGAAAGGGGGAAACGGGGGCATTCGATTTCCGATTTCCGATTTTGGATTTTGGATTGAACAAAGAAGAGGCGGAACACGAATGGCGCGAATCGCGCAAGGCGCGGAACGAATGAGACGAATAAACGCCCGTCCTACTTGCTTCCGAGGGGGCGGATGTATGCGTTTGCGAATCGGGAGTCTTTGATGAGTTGGCTCTTTACCTTATTGGCTTCGGCTTCGGATGGAAACGGGCCGATTTTCACGCGATAGAGTTTGCCGGCGCCGCCGGTCTCCTCGACGTAGGAAGGGAATCCTTTTTGTTTGAGAATTTCGGCCTCAGCCACGGCCATCGATTTGTCCCTCGAGGCAGAGACCTGGATAGCGTACTGTGTCTTTGAGATTTCTTTTTTCGCGGGAGGTACGGCTGGTTTGGCCGGCTCGGGTTTAGGCGATGGAGCGACGGCCACTGGCTTTGGTTCGGGCTTGGACGCTGGAGCGGCTGACGCCGGTTTCGGCTCAGGTTTAGGCGCTGGAGCGGCTGACGCCGGCTGGGGCTTGGGAGCCGGAGGCGGTTCCGCCACTTTCGGCTTTTGAGGGATGGCCACAGCCGGCTTCGGTTGAGCGGCCGGCGCCGGAACTGCCTGCTTTGGCGCTTCTGGCGCCGGGGCAGGGGCAGCGGAAGCAGCCGCCGGCTTTTCTGAAGACACCCCAGGCGTCATCACCGCAGGCGCGGGCGTCGTCGGAGATGCGCTTGGAGGAACGGCAGGGGCAGGAGATGGCTCGGCTTCAGGAAGCTGCTGCGCCGGTTCAGCAGTCACCGGAGCGGGCACAGAGGGTGTGGCCTCAGGCGCAAGCGCCTCATAGGGCCGCTGGTATTTCTCAATCCGTATTCCCAGCATTATGCTGAGCGCCATCAACACCAGGACGGCGCACACAACCATGACTAATCGGCCCGAGTTGAACCCAAAGACATACGGTTTATCAGGAAGCGAGGTTTTCCCGCTCATTGCCGTTTCCCCTTGGTTGTCCCAGGCGCTCCTGCAACGCGCGGCGGGTATTCTCCATTTGCGATTCGGTGAGTTGCGGGTCCACAATCCTTATCTGGGTGTCATTGTACTTGTCGGCGAAGATGAGGACTTTTCTCTTGCCTGAGTCCCCTTTTTCCTCGCGAATGAACTTGAATATTTTCTGTCGTCTGAGCACCAGCGAACACATGTAGGCCATAGCCTCAGTCTCGGGGCCGCCCTGCGCTATCGACTCATAACAGATATCGAGCAGCGGCTTGTACTGCTCTTCGGGTGTCGCCTTCGCAACGGAGGGATCGCGATATTTTGTCTCCCACTGCGAATAAGTTTCGCCCGTTGGTGGAAACTGGGAACGTTTCAACCAGCACGTCTCGCAGTAATCCTCCCGCAGAAAATTCAGGTTTTCTATTTTCAGGAGGGAATATTGTTTTTGATTGTGAGAAAAAGGTTTGTTGCATCCGAGGCATTTCGATGATTGTCGCTGTATCTGTATTTCCACGGTATCCTCCTAAGAAAGGGGAAAGGCGAAAGGAACAATCCCGCGAGGCGGGACTTCGGAAGCCTCAGGGCACAAGGCCGAAAGGGGAAATGCAAAAAAGAAGAAGAATCGATCCTGGTTCCCATGCCTTACCTTTCTTTCACAATTAGAACCATGCCCTGCCGTGGTCAGGCGCTTCTAAGAAACAAGGGGGAAAAGGGGAACCGCCGAAAAGGGAAACGAACTCAGGTTTACCCCTCGTTTCGAGGTTCTCACTTCTTGCTCTGCCAATCCGGTATATGGGTTCCGCGCGTAGAGCCAGATTCTATCATAGGGTTATGGGAGTGTCAAGAAATTGAGAGGGATTCTTCGCTTTGCTCGGAATGACAGGCGTGGGATGGCTCTCACGGTCCCTAAAGCGGCTTTTGCGCCTTTGCCGTAAGAGGAGATTCTTCGCTTTGCTCAGAATGACATACGGAAGGTGGTTTCACGCCGCTTGCAAATTGTGGATTCTTGGTGTATAATATATAAAGCATTTTGTCTATTTCCCACAGGTTAAGTGTGTCAGGATTGGGGGTAGGAATTTGCACATTTATAATGCACGGGAATAAGCTACATTAGGAGGAGGGAGAGTCGCTGAAATCTCTGATGTTTCATTCTTGTTTGCTCTCATAGTCTAGTGGGATGAGAGCGCACCACATTTGTTTTGTAGTTGTTTGTAATTGATTGTTGGTATTAGGCTTATCGTTTGTCACCATTCTCGGGAAGGAGAACTTTGATAATGCGAAATTGCATATTGAAGACAAGTATTCTTATCATCGCGCTTCTCCTCGCTATGCCCGTCATAGCTTTCGGCGCTGACCAGTCGGGCAGTTTATATGCTCCAGGTAAAGTGCTGGTAAAGTTCAAGAGCTTGCCGTCGGCGCGAGCGCTCAAGGATTTTGCGCTTTCACATAACCTGGTCAAGGACAAGCGGATACCGCGAATCGACGTCTTCCGTTTCAGCATCTCCAATGCCGAGAACGTTCCGGACGCGGTGAAGAAGGTCGCGGCTGACCGCCTTGTCGAATTCGCCGAGCCCGACTATATTCGATATGCCAATTACCTGCCCAATGATCCCCTGTATTCGCAACAGTGGGACATGACCCGCGTTGAGTTGCCCTTGTTCTGGGATGTGCAGAAAGGAGTCCAGAGCGTTATCGTTGCAGTTACCGACACCGGCATTGATCTGGACCACCCCGACCTTGTGAATCAGCTTTGGCAGAACCCGGGCGAGATTCCCGGAAACAATATTGACGACGACCATAATGGCTATAGGGATGACTACAACGGCTACGATTTTGCCGGTGACGGCGTGTTCCCGCTCGAGGGGGCTGAAGACCCGATTCCGGATGACACTTACGTTGGCCACGGCACCCATGTGTCGGGCACGATTGCCGCGCAGCAAGACAACAGTATCGGCATTTCGGGAGAGGCGCCGGGAGTTAAGATTATGGCAGTGAGGGTGCTGGGCGGGATACTGGGCGCGGGCTTCTCGAGCGACATAGCTGAAGGCGTCATCTATGCCACCGACAATGGGGCGAGCGTCATAAATATGAGCCTCGGCGGGACAATGAAGACCATGACCGAGTACAACTCGCTGAAATACGCATGGGACAACAACGTGTTCATTGCGGCTGCGGCCGGCAACGAGGGTGATACGGGCAATCCCATCGGCTACCCTGCGGCCTATTGTTTCACTACGTCGGTAGGCGCGACCGACAGCCTCGACAACATCGCTTCCTTCTCGACACACAACGTATTCGTCGAAGTGAGCGGACCCGGAGTCGAGATACTCTCTACGGTTCCGGGCGGTGTCTATGAGTCTTCCGGATGGTCGGGAACCTCGATGGCGACGCCGCACGTGGCCGGCCTCGCTGCGCTGCTTTATTCGCAATATCCGGGTATCGCGAACTGGCAGGTGAGGTCGATGCTGCAATCGGGCGTGATAGACAGGGGCGCAGCGGGATGGGACGCCTTCTACGGCTATGGCCGGGTAGACTGCTCGACGCTTTTGGCCGTGCCACTGCCGTCCGCCAACACGTTACAGATACTGAGTCCTCCTCAAGGCTCAACGTTCCCGTCCGGGTCGCTCGTGGCGCTCCTTTGGACTAAAGTCGCCGGCGCCGCCAGCTATAAGGTACATGCCTGGATACCGGGTGGAGGGTATAAGGTAATCACGACGACAACACCTTACTACACGGTTCCGCCTTCACAACGGCTGGCAGCGGGCAGCTACACGATCAAGGTCGAAGCATATGACGGTGTCGGCGGCCTCATCACATATGGAGTGGTAGGATTCAACAAATAAGGCAAAGACCTAATGCGCCTAGGTTCGTGGCGCGGAGGTTGCAAAGCCAGGCCGGACACAAACGGATTACAATGAATGCGGCTGTAGGGGCGGTTCGCAAACCACCCTTACAGCCTTTGTTTTTCTTGCTGCGGCACGGCCTCTTTTCTGAATCCACTCCAACTCTCGAAGAATATCGGCCTCGAGAGCGGCTGCAGACCTAGTGGCTTGTCAACTTTGTTTTTGGCGGTTGTTGCAGGGCGCAACACGTTGCGCCCCTACAAAGAATCATGCGCCTATACTCGGAAGTTCAATTGTGACGACCTACCTACTAGTAGAGCGCCTCCTAAATAATGTTGCAATGCTCCCCCTTTGAAAAAGGGGGACAAAGGGGGATTTAGGAAGTCGCAGAAATCCTTGGAAAACATGAGTCTTAAATCCCCCCTTCCCCCCTTTGCAAAGGGGGGAAC
>JACRIR010000183.1 GCA_016215705.1 Candidatus Poribacteria bacterium
CTAGTCGCCTCCGCTCAGTTCCGTAAGGACATGGCCGAGCTGTCCGGCTACAAACGCAACGAGCGAGGACGCGCGGGAATATTGCATCCGCGTGGGGCCGATGACACCGATCGCGCCCGTGGCGCGCCCGCCTATCCGGTAAGGCGACACCACAATGCTGCATTCTCTTGCGTCGTCGAGCGGGTTCTCAGAACCTATGCGAATGCACACGTTTATTGGCATATCCTCGGGGATACAGTACTCGAGCAACTCGTTCAAGAGCCTCTTTTCATCAAAAACCCTGAGAAGGGGCCGTAACCGGTCGAGATTCCTGAACTCGGGCTGGTCAAAAATGTTCTCTCTGCCCTCGAGATAGACGTAGCGTTCGCCATTTTCCGCCAACAGTTCCGAGAGGAGACTGAGACCCAAAGCAGCCAGCCTCTTGTCTTGGGGATCAGCCGAGTCATCAAATGATCCCATCAGCGCGCGCGCCGAGGCAAATGAGAGAGCTTGGAGCTTCTTGTTCAGAAAAGTCGCCAATTGGTCAATTTCTGAAGTAGTCATTGCCTCGGGCAGAATGGCAACCTGTTTCCTGATGCCGCCTATATTGGTTACCAACAGCACGAGCGTCTTTCCGGACGAAAGAGGAACCAGTTCGACATGTTTGATCGTCTCGGTTTCCATTCTTGGGGTCTGCACCACTGCGGTGTAGTGGGTGAGAATCGAAAGAAGCCGGGAGGAAAGTTCGAATAGGTCCTCGAGTTGCTTGACACGCGATCGGTAAAGCTCTTCTATGTGGTGCTGTTCCTCAAGCTCGACCCGGCGTATCTCCATGAGGTTATCAACATAGACCCTGTAGCCGGTGTCTGTGGGAATTCGGCCAGCGGATGTATGGGGCTGGCATATATAGCCCATTTCCTCGAGGTCGGACATCACATTTCGGATTGAGGCGGGGCTGAGTCTAAAAGCCATTTTTTTCGCAATAGTTCGTGAGCCAACGGCCTCGGCCGTCGTAATATATGTGTTTATAATAGCTTGCAATATGACTTTCTGACGTTCGGTCAAAGGTATATCTTGTTTCATTTTGATTCGTCTCACCTTTTGGCACTCTACACAATGGAGTGCTAAACCTCACGAAAGTTTATCAAAAGAATGAACGCTTTGTCAAGCGCAAAACGGACGCGTTCTTGCTCCCCGCACCCCCTAGTGTAGTGTCTCAGAAATAACTTGAAGCGCTGCGAAGGGGACCGTCCCAGATTTACGGGCGCTTTGCGCCGTAGAATCGGGACTGTCCCCGAAAATCAAGTGAGACGAATGGGGAAAGCAAGCCGAGCAAGGCGCCGGGTTCGGAGTCATGAGTCGCAAGTCGAAGTGTCAAAATAGAGAGGCGAGAGATGAAAAGGGAAACGCAGTTTTCGTAGATAAATAGATCAGAAACGTTACTCGATTCGAGACATTCACGTTCCGGAGACAAAAAAGGAGCGGCGGGTATTAGCACCGGCACCGCTCCTTTCACCAAATAATTGCCGCTACGGCTCTTGATGGTCGCTCATTTGAACTTCCAGATAAGTCGCAGGGTCGAGCGCACACCCTCCGGACGCATCTCGGCGGCGGATTCGAAGTTGATCGCGCCCATGAGGGTCAGCGCCGGGTTGATGTGCCACACGAGCCCCGGTCCAATCGCGAAAACTTCTTCTTCGGTGTCGTCTTCGATCCCCGGCGGGCCGCCATCGAAATCATCTTCCTCAAGTTGCTTCAAATAGTATCCTGCGATACCAAGCCTGAGCGAATCAGTCACGGCATAATCTACCGCATAGTTGAAATGTATCGCTTGGCCCGCCTGAACATCGAGAGCGGGCGCTCGATTGTCGTTTTCCGATGTCCACAGGTAATGGAACCGCAAGCTGGTCGTCAATTTCGGGGTGATGAAATAGGTGAAAGTATAGTAGGGGTCGAGCGCCCAAACGTCGCCACCCGCGTTCAGGACGTTGTCCTCATCGTTTTCCCCTGTCGGCATGATCACCTGGAACTCGAACCGGTGGAAATAGGGCCGCCCGAAGATCATATGCGGACCCCACTGGATGAACGGGCCAACATACACGTCGCTCAGGCCGTCCTGTGAGCTCAACGGCGGGTCCACATCAATGTCTGCAAAGGGAACGATGACGTCAATTCCCGGATTGCCGCCGAGAAACTGTATATTCGACTGATATATGATCTGATTGAGACTGATGATCGCGTCGAGGTTTGCGTTGTCAATCAGCGTGTGCCCATCACCGCCTTTGATTTCGTCCGCGCTGATAACTTGGATATACTCGGTAAAATACCAGCCTGGCCCGGGTGATGCGCCGTCGATGAAGTTCGTGGCCCCCAGATTGATCGCTAGGGGCTGGTTCAACGCGTAGACAGGCGCTGCAAAACAGATGAGTGTGATTGCTAGAATGAAACCGATGTGCTTCTTCATTGCCTGCTTCCTCCCCTTTTCTCCCTCTACACTTACCATGAGAAATCCTTCAACTGGAAACACCGTGCCGCATAGTGTCCCCAACTGAAGGCAGCCTCTCCTCTCTTGCACGCAACCTGTCTCGTCCGAGGGTCAGCCGCTCGAGACCGGCTTTGACAGGCGCTGCGCAGATGTCCGGTAATGCTAGCAAAAACGCTTGCGGATTTCAAGTAAAAACGTGCTTAGTAAACGTGTAAATCAGCGGTAAATAAGACCCTACAAGTCCAGTTTGGACGTTATGTCGGCCGGTTTGCACTTGAGATTTCTGCGCATTTCATGTATCATTGCGCAAATGTAACTAGGAGGAACCCCGGAGAGGAGCGCTATTATGGAAGAAACCAGATTCTTGCTTGGAGCAAAAGACCTGCCAAAAACGTGGTACAACGTTCTGCCGGACCTTCCACGACCGCTTGATCCGCCTTTAAACCCGGCGACTAAACAGCCGATAGGCCCGGATGCGCTTGCGGCGCTGTTCCCGATGGCGCTGATCGAGCAGGAAGTGTCGAGCAAGGGCGAGATACCGATTCCGCCGGAAGTACTTGACATCTATGCCCTGTGGCGACCGACCCCGCTCAGGCGCGCGATAAGACTCGAGCAGATGCTCGGAACTCCCGCAAAGATTTTCTACAAGGACGAAAGCGTCAGCCCGTCGGGCAGCCACAAGCTGAATACCGCCGTCGCTCAGACCTTCTACAATAAACAGGACGGCACGAAGCGCATCACCACCGAGACCGGCGCCGGCCAATGGGGAAGCGCTCTCTCTATTGCATGCAAGATGTTCGATATCACCTGCCGCGTATACATGGTGAAAGTGAGCTACCAGCAGAAACCTTACCGGCGTTCATTGATGCAGGTATTCGGCGCCGAGGTCATTCCCAGCCCGAGCAAGCTCACGAAATTCGGACAGCAAGTGCTGAAGGAAGACCCGGAATGCACTGGCTCGCTTGGCATCGCCATCAGCGAGGCGATGGAGGACGCGGTTACCTCGAAGAACACGAGATACTCGCTCGGAAGCGTGCTGAATCACGTGCTGCTTCACCAGACCGTCATCGGACAAGAGGCCAAGAAACAGATGGAGCTCGCGGGGGCATACCCCGACTTCATCATCGGCTGCGTCGGCGGCGGCAGCAACTATGCCGGCTTGGCGCTTCCGTTCATGCGCGACAAGCTGAAGGGCGGAAAGAAAACCCGTTTCATCGCCGTCGAGCCTCGGGCATGTCCGTCCATAACAAAAGGTAGATACGCCTACGACCATGGCGACACCGCCAGGATGACGCCGCTGCTGAAACAGCACACGCTCGGACACGTGTTCATTCCTCCTGCAATCCACGCGGGCGGGCTCAGGTACCACGGAATGGCCGGCATTATCAGTTTGCTGTGCGCCGAGAAGTGCATGGAAGCGGTCGCCTACCATCAAAGCGACGTCTTCAAGAATGCGATGCTGTTCGCGCAAGCTGAAGGAACTATACCCGCGCCCGAAACTTCGCATGCGATCGCGGCGGCCATAGACATAGCCAAGGAATGCAAGAAGACGGGTGAGAAGAAGACGATATTGCTGAATTTCAGCGGTCACGGGTATTTCGACATGGGCGCCTATGATTCGTATCTCGCCGGCAAACTCGAAGATACCGAATGCACGCAAGAGGAGATCGAACAAGCGCTTCAGTGCCTGCCGAAGTGAGGCAAAAGGCAAAGGCGAAAGAAGGAGTCAAGGTCGAAGACCCAACACAGATAAACCGAAAAACAGATAAACCGAAAGAGAAGAATCCCCCTCTTTCCCCCTTTGGAAAAGGGGGAGACAGGGGGATTTGAATCTTGACGAGGTTCTCAGCGCTCTTGGGAAACGGGGAGAAAATAATGAAATTCACAACGCTGAAGTACGAAATATCCGACGCAGTGGCGACGATCACGCTTGACCGCCCGCAGGTGCTCAACGCCATGAACAGGGAGTTGATGGACGACTTCAATAACGTGTTCGAGATCGCCGGGGCGGACCGCGCCGTGCGCGCCGTCGTTCTCACCGGTGCAGGCCGCGGTTTCTGTTCGGGCGCCGACCTGAAATCGCTGTTCGCAGAACCCGAGGCCGGAGAGCCCATCATCTTCAAGAGCTATCTGCGCCGGGTCAACGAGCTCATCATCAGAATCATGCGCCTCGAGAAGCCCGTCATCGCGGCCGTCAATGGGCCGGCGGTCGGCGCGGGCTGCAACATCGCCCTCGCCTGCGACATCATCTATATGGGCCGAGAGGCTTATCTTTCCGAGATATTCGTGAAACGCGGGCTCGTGCCCGATTTCGGGGGTCTTTATTTGCTCACGCGCTACGTAGGACTCGCGAAAGCAAAGGAGCTTATTTTCACCGGCGAGAGGGTGAGCGGCGACGAGGCGCTCAAGCTGGGAATTGTGAACCGCGTGTTCACTGCCAAGCGGTTGTTGCCCGAAGCCATGAAGTTTGCGCGGCAAATGGCCGCCGGCCCGACGGCAGCGATCGCCCTTGCGAAACTCGGCATCCACCGCGGCCTCGACGGCGGAATGGACGCTGTCCTTGAATACGAGGCCCTGGCGCAGGCGGTCATCAGAACCACGGGCGACACATTCGAGGCCCTCTCCGCGTTCCTCGAGAAACGAGAGCCCAAATTCCAAGGCAAATAATAAAGCC
>JACRIR010000182.1 GCA_016215705.1 Candidatus Poribacteria bacterium
GCTTAAAGATGTGTTAGCATGTAATGACGACTGCAGCAAAACGCGGATTTGGGAGTTGAGGATACTGATGTCGAAGTCCATTGAAGCTTTGGTGAAGCCGGAGTTGCTTGCTTGGGCCAGGAAAAGCGCCGGTCTGACGGTTGATGAAGCCGCAAGAAAGGCGCATGTGAAGCCTGATCGCCTCGAATGTTGGGAGAAAGGCGAAAGGCGTCCCACTCTCAGGCAGCTTCGTGAACTCGCTCGCATCTACAAGCGACCGCTGGCAGTGTTCTATCTGCCGGAGCCCCCGAGGGATTTTCAACCGCTTCGTGACTTCCGACGCATTCTCCAGAAAGTTGAAGGCGTCGAATCGCCGGAGCTCAGACATGAGATTCGGCGAGCATGGGACAGGCGAGACATCGCGCTTGAGCTATATGAGGAACTGGAGGGCGAACTGCCAAAGTTCTCGCCGAGCGCCATGTTGTCCGACGATCCTGAAACCCTCGCCGAAAAGATTCGGAATCTCCTGGGTGTAAAGCGCGAAGTCTATTCCGGATTCCGCGATAAATATGACGCGCTCAACTGGTGGCGGGCTGCTCTTGAGAACCTTGGAGTGTTGGTATTCCAGGCCCGGAACATCGAGCCCGCCGAAATGAGCGGGTTCTCCATCAGCGAAACGCCCTTTCCTGTTATTGTTTTGAACATCAAAGACCCGGTCCGACGCCGCATCTTCACCATGTTGCACGAGCTCACTCATATACTGCTGCAAGATGGGGGACTGTGCGACGTCGAGGAAGAGTATGAACGAGCGCCCGAAGACCAGCGAGTCGAAGTATTCAGCAACCGCGTGGCAGGAGCTGTTCTGGTTCCCGAAACGGAGCTTCTGCAGGAGGATATTGTCGCAAGAAAAGGTCGGATGGCCGATTGGGCAAACGAGGAAATCGAAGAACTCGCAAACCGATTCTGGGTGAGCCGCGAGACGCTGCTGCGACGGCTTCTGATCTGTGGCAAGACCACGGCGCAATTTTACAAAAAGAAGAAGCTTGAATACGAGAAGCAGTACAAATTACGCAAGGCAGAAGTCGAACACGGATTCGCGCCGCCATACCGCCTTGCAATCAGCGTTGCGGGGCTATTCTTTGTTCGCCTTGCCTTGAATAGCTACTATCAGGAGAGAATCTCTGCCGGCGACCTCTCTGATTTTCTGAACATAAAACTCAGGCACGTGGGCCGTATAGAGCAGGAGGTAATGGGCCGCTTTGTCGAGTTCGGAGTGGCCAGTTGAAATACAGTATTGATACGAGCGCTCTTCTCGATGGATGGAACAGGCACTATCCCCCGGACGTGTTCCCACAGGTCTGGACCAGGATTGATGAATTGATAGATTCCGGAGTTCTGATTGCGACGGAGGAGGTCCTGGTCGAGCTTGAGAAGAAAGACGATGCGGTTTATGCGTGGGCACGCGAGCGTTCGCAGATGTTTGTGCCGACAAATGAAGATGTGCAGCGGGCTGTGACGGATATTCTTCGGGACCACAAGAAGATAATTGACCAGAGGAAAGGGCGTTCCGGCGCCGATCCGTTCGTAATCGCCCTCGCAAAGATTGAGGGGTGCTCCGTGCTTACGGGCGAAAGACCTGGCCGCAGTCCTGCCATGAGACCGCACATCCCCGATGTTTGCAACGCATTGGGTATTCCTTGGTTTAACTTGCTTCAGCTCTTCCGACAACAGAAATGGATTCTTGGATAGCCTTTCGTTTGGTTGGCTTACGCGCCTTTCTCCCCCGAATCCTTATCGGCGTTGGTAGGTGTTCCGCTCCTTCTTCCCAAAATCCGCGCACCTGTGGCTTCCAAGCGCTTCTTCTTTTCCTGAAATAGGGGCATTTTCTTATTCAGGAAAATGGGGGATTTCAGGAAAATGACTATGGAGAGGGAAATGATCGAACAATCTTATTAATGGAGAGCGGCTGCTACCGGCGCGAGCTGGAGCTTGATGAATTCATGTCAGCCATGAAGGAGTTGTTTTCGAGAGGCTGATTGACCGAAAAGGAATGATGAGTGCCGAGATTTCTTCGCTTCGCTCAGAATGACAAGAGGAGATTCTCTCGTCGTTCATAGAGGACCTTTCCCATGGATTGCTCAGGTGAGCTCACGCGGCGGCAAGATATCATTGGAATAAATGATGCTGCTTTTCTTTCCGAATATGTTCCA
>JACRIR010000186.1 GCA_016215705.1 Candidatus Poribacteria bacterium
AACGTGGTTTCATCAAGAGGTGTTGGATGAGATTCTCGAAGAACGAATACCGCCGCGCAAGTACCGGCATATTCCCAGGGCTGTCAAACGTCGCGTGTCACCATTCCCCGCTCGGCCCAAGAATTATCAGAGCGGCAGAGCAAGCGGCAGGAAACCAAACGTAGCAATGCTTAAGTGAACAGTATTGAGGTCTGACCCCTTCGTTTTCCAAAGGTGGCAGGGAGACGAGAATTACTTCTCGGGCAGAACACCACGCAGTTTCAGTTGATATCTTGCCCAACTCCGAACATCTCCCTCGGGATCATTCGTCATTTGTTTTAGTAGAGATATTGATTCGGTATTGCTAAGATGACCAAGATAATCAGCCACAGCCCAGCGGATTCTCTTATTTGGATGGTGCGCCAATCTCATTATTGTTTTGAAGGGCTTATCACTTTTTGCAATACCCAGATCAAATATCGCTGTTGCCACTATCTCGTCATCCTTATTCTCTAGAAAACCAATAAAAAGACTTTCCGCTTCGTTCCTGTCTGATTCTATTAGGCCAAGCGCTGCTGCGTGTCTACTCTTTTCAGACGCGTCGACATTCTCATATGTGTGAACCAATAACGGAATAATATGGGGCGAGATTGACTCGATTCTATCATTCGTTGCCAAAATCAACGGCCCACCAGTAGTATGATCTAATCTCCACAAATAGACGTAGTAAAGCGCAGGATATCTACCAATCCACAAAGCCGTGCCTACTGCAACAATAGCGCATAGCGCCAGTAAGATGTTGCGACTCTTCATTTCCTTCAATCCTTTAGGGCACTGGGTACTTGTCGGAGTCCGTGTACACGTAACGCCGTGCAATCGGCTCGCCTTTGAAACCCAATGCACTTGTGGTCCCTTCAATGGTATTCTTCTTTAGACCAAAGTCCGCGTGCTGGTAGATCACTAGACCATTTCCAATGTGGAGCGCTGAATGGTGAGAGCCACCCTCTTTGTACCAAACAATGATATCGCCCGGCTGAGCGTCCTCGATTGCAAAATTATCGAGCTTCGTCGCCTCGAAATACACGTCAGCCAAATCTTCAACAAGAGGATAATCGTAGCCGATTTCAGGATGCACATCATCTGGATAATCCTTTGCATCTGGATCGCCCTCAATATGAGCAGCCGCAACAAATTCATTGCATCTATTCTTCTTCCCATACCATCTGCCTTTCCAATCATCTTTATGGTTGTTATACTGATTTTCAGCCCAATCTACTCGATCCTGAGGAGTCAGGCCAAGTGGATCAATCCAGTTAACGGGACCATTCCCAACATACGCATACAGATTCATCCCCCCCGCATACCCAATAGGGTCGCGAGTGATCCATCTGCGGACAACGGGTGAATAGAAGCGGTAGCCGAAGTAGGAGAGGCCTGTTTCTTGGTCATAAGGCTTGGTTGAGAATTTGAAAGGCTGGGATAAAGTGCCTATCCCGGACATGAGGTTGCCGAAGGCGTCATAGGTGTATGCCGCCACCACTTCCTCTGAACCATTCAGCAAGGCAGTGACCTCGCCTTTTCCGTCGTAAAGATACGAATAATTCTGGCCGCCCTGCTTGAGGTCGAGCAACCCGCCAATGCCTCCGCCGAAATTCAATCCCCACGCATATTCCCTGACAACACTGTTGGCTCCATCGCGTTCTTGCAGCGGCAGGAAGCCGTCGAGGACAGGTCTGCTTTCTGACACCAAAACATCATTCTCGTATTTCTTCGTATTCGCCAAGAGGCTGTCGCCGCTATAAGAATACTCCGTCCTGTGGACTGCGCCGCCACTGCCCGTGTACGTAAGAGTCTTTAGCCGATTCTCAGCGTCGTATTGAGCCGAAAACACGTATCCCTCCGGCGTATAGCCTTGCGTCATGTTTCCGTCATCGTCATAGGTGAAAGCTTGCGATGGGTTAGTCGAACTCAGGAGTTGGTTGACGTTGTTGTAGTTGTACGTGATCAGTTCGTTCTGGAACGACGTGATCGGGTTGCCGTTGGTTATGGTTTCGCTCGAACGCAGGTCAGGATGCGTTGCATCGCCGTAAGCATAGACAAACTTGTTTATAATATCCAACGGATTGGTCGAGTATAGGTTCGATATAGCCGTCAGGCGCTTCAAGGTGTCGTATTGATAGGTGGTAATACTGCCGTTGGGACGACTCATGGCTTGAACCAACGGATTCGCGCCGGTGTAGCCATACGAATAGGTGTTTTGTCCAACCTGAATGCCTGTCAGCCTGTTGAAGTCGTCATAGTCGTAACCAATAGTTTGGCCGCCCTGCTGCTCCAACAAGTCCCTTCTGCCCAGATCGTCATAGTGATACGTCAAGGTATCGTCAGCCCATGGGCCGTCAACGCTCGTGACCCTGGAATTGGCGTCATAGGCATACTGATATGTTCCGACTCCGTCGGTTCTCCGTGTCGGGCGATTATAGTCGTCGTACTCGTATGTCACATCCGGCGTGGTATCGGAGTAATCTATGCCCAGAAGGTTATGGTTCTGGTCGTAGGTATAGTCAATGGTTGTCCCTCTGGCATTGGTGTATTGGGCGAGAAGTCCGGCGCCATCATACGAAACTGAGAGAGACGCATCGTCGGCGTAAGTCATTTTGACGGGGCGGTCATCCACGTCGTATTCGTAAGTTGTTGCATCGCTGTTGGGATCGATAAGCTCGAGGAGGTTCCCATTGGCGTCGTACACAAGCTTGACGGTCCCGCCGGGGCCGGTGATTTCTGTAAGGCGCTTGAGGGGATCGTAGGTGTAATTCGCGGTGCGTCCCGCACGATCGGTCAGGCTGTCCAGCATATGCGGACAGCAGTCAGAATAAGCGTAGCTTTCGAACCTTGCATCCGGCCAGGTAACCGTGGTGACGTTATTCAGGTTGTTATACGCAAATGCGAGAGTGAGAGCCGTGGCATCGGTGTAAGTTTCGACCCGGCCTGTGGAATCATAGGTGAGGCCGGCAAGCGTCTGGTTCCCTCTTGTCACCTGATCGAGATAATGGGCAGGGCTGTAGACGTACTGAGTTACTATATTCCGTAAATCAATCGTATTCGTCTGAGTTTCTATCTGGCCGTATGTGTTGTAGGCAAAGCTTGTGGTGTTGCCAAGACGATCAGTTATTGAAGTAATATCATGGGCGCTATTGTAAGTGAGGCTTATTGTGCCGAGTCCGTTTGTGATTTCGAGCAGGTCCACGTCGTTGGGATAATACGTAATCGTCGTCGTTTTGCCTCTGGCATCGGTAATAGATGTAATCCCGTCCATAGAATTGTACGCAACCGACCATGTGTGCCCATGCACGTCCTTGATACTGGTTCGGTCGCCGGTCACAGTGTCGTAGCCATAGTCAATGTGCCCGCCGTCCGGATAGAGAACTCTGCTGATCTCCGTCTGCCGACTCGTGCCTGTCCCGATAAAAGCGAAAGAATACATCGTCTTGGGGGTGTGTATGATGAAATTATTGATTGCATAGCTTTCCCATTCTATGTAATGCTTCGGACTCACGTACCATGCGTAGCCGGCGCCGCTGTAGTAATACTCCTCTTTTCCCCCCAAAGGATCGGTTACGGTGATGCGATAGTTATAGTACATGAATTCCCCGGGAGGAGGATAGATGTCGCTGCTGAAGGGTGTGCCGTCCGACGGCTCCACGTAAAAGGTCCTCGTGCCGCGTTCATTCCCTATGCTTGCAAGATAGACGTCCTCATCATAGGTGAAGCTCGACCAGTAGCCTCCCATATCCGTGATTTTGGTCAAGTTGCGGTTTGCGTCATACTCGAACAAAGCCGAACGGCCAAGGGGGTCGCCTGCCAAGGTGGCTTGGGTAACCAGTCCGGCAGCATTGTACGTCAGTGTCATTTGCCTGTTCATTGCATCAGTAACAGTGGTCAGATGCACGTTTGCATCATAGCCGATAGTGAGGGTTTGGCCGTGGGCATCGCTGATTTGGGTCAGGAAAGGTTGAAGAGAGGTTGTTCCTGCCGGAATGTTATAAGTGTAAACCGTGTCGTCGGGGAATCTCAGTTCAAAATGATTCTCGGCGATCTTGCTGAGTGTGTTGAACACCTGATATGGCCGGGTATATCCTCCCGCTCCGTCCGGCGAATAGACGTCGCGTTTGCCGTCAGGCATGAATACGGTGACCTGGCCGGCGGTATCCACCACCAAATAGCTTCCGTAATTCAATTGCCACTTATTGCCGAAGGGCTCGTTCTGGGCAATGGACGATTGGGAATTATAGCTAAGCGTAAGCTGCATAGGCGGCCCTATAGGGCTGTTGTACCACAGCGGAGTGTCGGTGACGAAAAGGTTCATGTTGACCATATTCACCGACCAGGCGGGAGCTCCCATCGGGCAACCGATCAGACCAGTTGGCGCAGCGTTGCGTCCGGGATTCCCCAGATTACCCTCCCCGATTGGAACGCCGCAACAGCCGCCATAGATTTCTTCCATTTCGGTTTCGTTCAAAGCGATTCCCGGCAAATCCACCCTATCTGAGAATACCAGGGCGATGCCGCTCCATTCCCTCGAAAACTCTTCGGGACTTTGCGAGAATCTGCGGCCCGATTGGGGGTCAAACAGATTGAGATCTTCGCCTTCAACCTTTTCCAGAATCCAGTAGTGTCCGCTATTGCCTTCGTTTCGACCGCTTATGTGCACGATTGCGGGGAGCGGCAACTTCTTGTGCCACAGGGTCGAATGGCCAGCCGCAGCGTCTGAGGGCGGGATTCTGATCGCGGCAAATTCATGCCCATATTTCGACGCGATGTCCGAAAGGTCTCGTATGCTTTGTCCTTGGAGTGTTTCGGGTTTAAGTTCCAATAAATCTCTGGCGTCGTTCTCCCTGCCCTCTTTCTCCAACACGTAAGCCAACGCTTGAGTCCCGCATGTGAGCATTGCGCGCTCGTTCGCGGTATACCTGGATAGCCGCTGAATCCAGTGGGAGGCATATGTGCGGTCACGCCAGTCCGAACTCTGCATCTTCAGATCACGAAACAGTTCCTGCGCACGGCCAAAGTTGTTCTGATAAACCTTCAAGACACCCAGGCGCAACGTGGCTTTGTTCCTCAAAATTCTGGCGCCTTCGTAATCTTTGCCCTTGTTTTGCACCAGTATCCATTCGAAGCTCTCCTCGGCTTCGGAATATCTGCCATTGTACTGCGCGTCACATCCCATGTGCAAGACCGCCTCCGACGCCCAGGGACTATCCGGATATTGCTCGATATGTTTCTTGAACAGCTTTGTGGCCTTCTTGTATTCGTGCTTGTTCCATTCCTGAATGGCCTCGCCGAAGGAAAGGTTAACTTCTTGTTCCTTCTGCTTATCGCCCATCTCATGCGTGGGGTAGAGCGGGCCTCCGAGCTGGCCGGCAGCAATGAGGTCTTCGATTGCGGGAGGTCTCGAGAGGTCTAACGGCTTTACGGAAGGGCCAACCTTGGGAACCGCGGGCGCGGCGTGTGCGGGCGCTGTCAGAACGGCTGCCAAGATTACAAGACAAAGCAATGCTGTCTTCTTC
>JACRIR010000185.1 GCA_016215705.1 Candidatus Poribacteria bacterium
GACGCTGACGAATAACGCCGTCACTGATAACACGGCACAGGATCGTGCAGGGGTATATGCGAAGACCGATTCCGGAAGGATGGACTTGACCAACAACACTATTACCGGAAACACCGCTGTTGGTCAGGGTGGAGGGGTTTCCGCGTGGCTGGGCAACAGCGCTGCTTCAGCGAATCTCTACAATAATATCATTTGGAATAACACTGCCTCAACCGGCGGTGACATATATATTCAAAACTCTTCAGGCGGAATGGCCAATGCATACAACAACGATTTTGACACGGCGAAGATGTTCGGCGCGTTTACTGCACAAGGTGACAACATCAATGTGGACCCGCAGTTTGCCGGAGGCGGGGATTATCATCTGAGCGCCGGATCACAATGCATTGACGCAGGAAGCGCCTCAGCGTCGTCATTGCCGCCCACTGACTTTGAAGGAGACGCTCGTGAGCTCGGTGTAGCGCCTGATATGGGCGCTGACGAATACTACGCGGAAGCGACGACGTATTCGGTAAGCGGGCAGATACTGGAGGACGGAGTCGGCCTTAGCGACGTGGTCGTGACGCTGACGGGCGCATATACAGACACGACGGCTACAGACGCCAACGGCAACTACTTATTCACGTGGGTTCCTGACGGCGGCTACACAATAACGCCTTCGTTGGAATACCATGAGTTCAGTCCGCCGGATAGACCGGTCACGGTGAGTGGCTCTGACGTAACCGGCCAGGATTTCACGGCGACGCTTGCAGACACAGACAATGATGGCATCCTTGACATGACGGACAACTGTCCGACACAGGCAAACGCTAATCAGCTTGATGGCGACGGAGACGGTGTGGGCGATGTGTGCGATAACTGCCCGATCACGCAGAATCCCGATCAGGCCGACTCTGACGGCGACGGCTTTGGAGACGCATGCACCGTTGTGCATTACGTGAGCACGAGCGCGCAACTCCAGAGCGCGCTGACTGCGGCCCAGTCGAACAACAAGAACGATGTGATCAAATTGGCGCAAGGGACGTATGGGATTTCGGCCAACAATAACTACCCCTTCCAATACTTTTCGACCCAGACGTACAGTCTCGCTTTGGAGGGTGGCTATACGTCTGAATTCACCGTGAGGGAGGTGGACCCTGCCAACACAATTCTGGACGGTCAAGGTATACTTCCTACAGGGGGTGGAGCGGGGGTGCTGTCTCTCACCGAGCTTAGTAACAACGCTAATTCGATCTTTGTGAAAGTAACAGTAGAAGGACTGACTATCCGCAATGGAAGAAAATACAATACTGCCGGAATCTATGTCGTAGGGGTGAAAAGCGCACTGATCTTCAGAAACAATATCATAAAGAGCAATTCCACCACGGGATCCTCATACGGTGGAATCAACGCCTATGTGTATACGGGCAGTGTGACGTTGACGAATAATATCGTCAGCAATAACACGTCCTATAAGTATGCTGGCGTGTACGCAAAAACCGATTCCGGAAGAATAGAACTAACCAACAACACCATTACCGGAAACAGCGCCAATCAAGGGGGAGGGTGCTATTTCTCGCTGACTTACAGCGCCGCCTCCGTCAATCTCTACAATGATATCATTTGGGGTAACACTGCCGGGATAGGCGGGGACATATATCTTTACAATACCACAGGCGCAACGGCGAATGTTTATTACAATGATTTCGATCCGGCGAAGGTGTACGGGACTTTCACCGCGCAGGGAAACAACATCAATGCGGACCCGTTGTTTGTGGGAGGCGGAGACTATCATCTGACCAGCGGGTCACCGTGTATCGACGAGGGGACCGATTCGGTGGCGTCATTGCCCCTCGCGGACTTTGAAGGAGACGACCGCGTGCTCGGTGTAGCGCCCGACATCGGCGCAGACGAGTACTGAAGGGAAGCGACCACACATTCGATAAGCGGGCGGGGCAAGGTGGCCTGAGAGTTGCGGGGCCACCTGCTGTCCAGGAATGTCGACCTGGGCGACCGCGTTTTCGCCTTGATTCGCTGTCTAACCTTTGTTCCGCTATTCTTTCCTTCGACAACCTCGACTTTGGATCTATCCTCGGCACAAATTTCCTATTGACAACACTACATATAGTATGCTATAGTTAACTAGGCTACAGGATAAGCTACTTTTGGAGTATATGGAGGGTCTTCTGCCGCACAACGCGATTTGGGTGTGGTTCCGAGATTTCGACAAGCCCCAGACGCAGGCAAGTTCTCGTAATCAACAACTCAACGCGATCGAAAAGCAAAGCTAGGAAGTAGGACCAGCTTTCAATTCGGGTTCAAGTCTTATCGGTTGACTTTCGGTTCCACAGGGTGTTAAGATAACTTTTGGCTTTGCTGAAAATGTCCTGAATTTCAGCAGAAGTTGAAGCGAATGGTTAATTCGTGTCTTTCGGGTTTCTAACGAAGGCGTGAGACAAGTTCAAGTGTCCATTTGATAAGGACTTATGCATACTACAATTAAGGGGGAACAAGGAATGCCCGATCTCAAGACAGGAAAGAAAACGACTGTGCGAAAGGCGCAAAAGACGGGCTTTCCACCGCCACCAAAGGCCGATATCGAGTTGACGGTGAATGCGCTGAAGGTGCTCGAGCGCCGTTATCTGAAAAAGGACGATGACGGCAAGCCCGTCGAGCGGCCGGAGGATATGTTCTGGCGGGTGGCATGGACCATCGCGCAAGCGGATAAGGAATACGACGAGTCTGCGGACGTAGTGTCGACGGCGAAGGAATTCTACTATCTGATGACGAATATGGAATTTATGCCCAACTCGCCGACGCTCATGAACGCGGGCCGCGAACTCGGACAGCTTTCCGCGTGCTTCGTTTTGCCTGTCGAAGACTCGATGGAGAGCATTTTCGAGGCAGTCAAGAACACGGCCCTCATCCACAAGAGTGGAGGCGGCACGGGCTTTTCTTTTTCCCGCATCAGGCCGAAGAACGACACCGTACTCACGACGAAGGGCATTTCGAGCGGTCCGATTTCATTTATGAAAGTGTTCGACATGGCGACCGAGACCATCAAACAAGGTGGCACGCGCCGGGGCGCCAACATGGGCATCCTCCGGGTCGACCATCCCGACGTCCTCGAGTTCATCGTCTCGAAGGAGAACGAAGACCAACTCAATAACTTCAATATCTCGGTCGCATTGACCGACAAATTCATGAAGGCGCTCGAGAGCGACGGAGAATACGAGTTGGTGAACCCGCGCACGGAAAAGACCGTGAAAAGACTGAAGGCCGCAGAGGTCTTCAAGACGATTGTCGAACATGCCTGGCTCAACGGCGACCCCGGTATAATTTTCATCGACAGAATCAATGATACGAATCCGACGCCGCTTGTCGGCAAAATCGAGAGCACCAATCCGTGCGGCGAGCAGCCGCTGCTTCCATACGAGTCCTGCAACCTCGGCTCGATAAACCTCGCGAAAATGCTCGTGAAGCGCAATAGTCACCATGAGATGGATTTCCCGAAGCTTGCACGCACTGTCCGGACAGCGGTGCATTTCCTCGACAACGTTATCGACATGAACAAATACCCGCTGCCGCAAATTAGCGAGATGACGCTAGCCAATCGCAAGATCGGGCTCGGCGTGATGGGTTTTGCCGACATGCTGATACGGATGGGCATCCCATACAACTCCGAAAAAGCGCTTAAGGTGGCCGAAGAGATCATGGCGTTCATACAAAAGAAAAGCCATGATGAATCCTCGCGGATTGCCGAGGCGCGCGGTCCGTTCCCGAGTTATCCAAAAAGTATATACGCAAATTCGGGTCGGCCAATGCGCAACTCCACCGTCACTACGATCGCGCCTACGGGTACAATCAGCATCATCGCCGGCTGCTCCAGCGGAATCGAGCCGATATTCGCAATCGCCTTCACGAGGCACGTGCTCGACAACGACGAGTTGATAGAAGCCCATCCCTTCTTCAGGCAGATGGCTAAGGAGCGCGGCTTTTTCTCGCCTCAAATCATGAAAAAGATCGCGGAGGCCGGCGGAATCAAGGACTTGCCGGAAGTGCCCGCCGACGTCAAGGAGACATTCGTGACCGCGCACGACGTGTCGCCTGAATGGCACGTTCGCATGCAGGCGGCGTTTCAGACGCAGACCGACAACGCCGTCTCGAAGACCGTCAATTTCCCGAACAGCGCAACGAAGGAAGACGTCGAAAAAGTATACAGGCTTGCCTACAAGCTTGGCTGCAAAGGGGTCACCATTTTCCGCGACGGCAGCCGCACCGAGCAGGTGTGGACCAAGAGCATAACAAAGAAGACGCCGAAAGCGGGGAAGACGCCTAAAACGGTTCCGGCGGGAGGCGCCGACGAGATCATACCGCGCCCGCGCGAGACCGTGACGCACGGCACTACGGAAAAAGTCGTCATAGGGTGCGGTAACCTGTACGTGACAGTGAACTCCGATGAGTTTGGTATTTGCGAGGTGTTCACCAGCACCGGCAGAGCAGGCGGATGTCCGTCGCAATCGGAGGCAACCAGCCGCCTCGTATCCCTTGCGCTCAGGTCGGGCATCAGTGTCGATGCGCTTGTCGAACAACTAAAAGGAATCCGGTGTCTGTCTACTGTCGCCGCAAAAAGGAGCAACTCGGAGATAAAATGTCTCTCGTGTCCCGATGCAATCGGCAGGGCAATCGACAAGTACACCAAGAACCGCAAACGCGCGGCGCTCGAAGAAACAAAAGAAGAGCACGCGATTGAAGCAAAAGCGGAACGCCCCACGGCTGTCGGAAACGCATGCCCCGATTGCGGCGCACAAATCGAGCGCGAGGGCGGATGCATCGTCTGCCGCATGTGCGGCTTCTCGAAGTGCAATTAAGAATAGCCGACTCGGCATTCTTATTATTCCCTCGATATTCCCTCCAGGAGCCTGCCCCCGACACCTGGAAAGCACAAGGGCGCAATGAATTGCGCCCCTACAAACATGAATCAAGAGATTTTATAGGGGCGCGATTCATCGCGCCCGATGTATGCTGTTTGGTTGCGGCAATGCTGTGCCGCGTCCCTCCGCGCTCTCCGCGGCTCAGATTCTTGTCTTGGACAACAGTGTTCTAATATAAGAAATTCCCCTTCCCCCTTTGATAAAGGGGGGAAGGGGAATTTTCCCGATGTTCCTACCGGCTTTTCGCTCTGCTCTCCGCGAATAGTTTCCAGAACTGGCAACCTTTTTCCTTGGGCAGACCAGCCGCCATGGAATTCCAGAGTTGCACCTCTTTTGTCATCAAGGAAGACAACGCCTGCCCGGCCTTTTGCGACTCGGCAGAGACGCGCTCCCCGCTCGGACACGGCTGGCGAAGCGCTGCCAACAAACCATCGCGGGCCTGCGTGTATTGGCTGGTCAGGGCCTTGATATCCGCACTATAGCTTTGATCGATCTTTTGCAGATTAGCTTGCTCTTCAGGTGTGAGTTGAAGTTGTTTCGCAATCGCCTTTTTCTCGGCAGCGTTCGGCGCGCGGAACAAGTATGCGAGGTCCGAACCCATGCCCTTCTGCGCGCTGGGTTGCGGAGCCGTGGTCGGCGGACCAACTTGAACCTCCGCCGCTGATTCCCGATGTTGAATGAAGCCTGGCTCAACCACCAGGCACATCAGGATTATGAGCCCGAGTAGAGGTAGCGTCCATTTCTTCATCTCATGTCCTCCTTTTAAAGGTTTCCGCGCCTGAATCGGTTTTCCAAACAAACCATAATACACACTTAGACGCTGGATTCAAGAAATTATTTGAACAAAAGAAAGAAAATCTTGAAGTCGCTTTACGCCTACTTGAAGATAATCGTCGCTCCTACAGAACCGCATCGATCATTTTGGCGAAATTCCGAATGTACTCTTCAAAGTCCGCCCGCAGTCCGCATCATTCTGAACACATCGGTGTTCTCGATGTATCCGTGCACGACATCCGCCCGGCCTCCGTAACCTGCGAGCAGAACAGGTATGGCATAATGCTCGGCCGTCGGCCATGCGATCCCATATCTTGTTCCAAGAACTCTTCCCAGCGCCAGCATAGGATAGCCCATCTCGCGGTATTTCGGTTTGATCACATGGAACGGCGAAACGGGCTCTCCTTTCAAAACAAATGCCGCCTCGGCATCGGTCAGTTCGATTCCGACGTGCTCACGGACCAGTTTCTTCAATTCAACGCTCGACGGTTTCTTCCCAATCAAGTAACCCAGGTACTCGAATGATGCATCCTGCCGGGATACTGCCTTGAGCGCTTCGCTGTCAGGATAGACCGTGTCGCCAAATTCCTCCGAGTATCGGGCCGTGAGACACGGAGCGCCGGTCGCATGGTCCGCGGTGACGAAAACCGCGGTGTCTTCTTGCTTCTTTGCAAAAGCATATGCGACGCCGACTGCGTCGTCAAAGTCGAGTGTATCCGCCATCAGCGACGCGATATCGTTGTTATGCGCGGCGTGGTCGATGCGTCCGCCCTCGACCATCAGGAAGAAGCCTTTTTCGTTCTTCGAGAGCATCTCGAGCGCTGCCTTGGTCATTTCCGCAAGCGATGGAACATTGGCTGCATCGTCCGGCTGCCGGTCGAGCGCATACGGCAGATGCGAGACCGCGAACAAACCCAAAAGCTTCGTCTCTTTCGCCGGGGTGAGCAATTCGTCCCTGTTAGTCGCAAGCCGATATCCTGCCGCAGCGGCTTTTTCAAGAAGATTGAGAGTGTCTTTACGTTCGGATTTGCCGCCGGCGCCCGCAACCGGCGCAAGCTTGCCGAAGTCGGAGACTGGCCTGTCTTGCGGAACCCAATGAGCCAGTCCGCCACCCAACAAGATATCGATTCCCCCATCGAGCAACTGTTCGGCGATTTCGGCTTCCGAATCCCGCTCCTCAACGTGAGCGACAAAGCAGGCTGGTGTGGCGTGGGTCAAACGCGTGGTTGTGACAATGCCCACGCTTCGCGAACCCTTTTGTGCAATCTCGAGAATCGTCGTCAGCGGCTTGCCTTGCGGGCTCATCGAAATCATTCCGTTGGCGGTTCTCTCACCCGTCGCCATCGCAGTGGCCGCCGCGGCGGAATCGGTCACCAGTGTGCCCAGGGCCGAAGCGTGCACCAGCGCGAGACGTCCTTCGCTGACAATGCGCTCGATCCACAATTCTCGTTTCTCCATAATCTGCGCATAGTCTTTGGCGAGTCCGATAACCTCCGGTCCCATGCCGTCGCCTATGAGGAGGATTATGTTCTTCGCCGGCGGCGAGGGCCGAGTGGTGGCCAAGCCCCCGCTGCGGCCACATGCGATGAAAGTGGCGAAAAACACATAGACAAGGATTCTCGTTGATTTCACCGGGATGTCTCCTCCGGTTGCAGCGCGTTCGTCCGGGAGAGCCCCCACGCAAACCCCGGCCCGGATTGCCCCGCCTCATATTCCACAACGCGCAATTCGTCGCGACCCGCTGAGTCGTCAAATGTCACAAAATACACCTTTTGGCCGTCCACGACGGCGGAAGTCTTCATCCGAGCCGTCGGCAGGTCGGTCAGCCGCTTTCCGTCAGCGGCGCGATACGCAACCAGCCTGCTTTCGCCGGAGGGCACGAAAAGGACCCCATCTTTCAGAGTAGGAGAGAGCTTGGCGGAGCCATTTGAGGCCGAGCCACTTGTCTTGTCGGTCCACTTTGCCTTTCCTGTTTCGGCGTCTATTGCAAATACTGTTCCCTCGCGGGTGCATACGTAGAGTGTCCCGTCCATGAGCGCCGGCGCCGTGAACACACAGCCGCCCGTATCAAATTTCCAGATAATCCTGCCTCCTTCTCGGGCGTCGAGGGCATAGACATATCCGTCCCATGATCCGATGTATACGGCGTCTCCGTCAACCAGGGGCGCAGCGGTAATCTTGTCATTGGTTTTGAAGGTCCATTTGGCTCGACCCGTCCCGAGCTCGCACGCATACAGCGTCCCGTCTTCCGCTCCGAGAAACAGCGTGTCATCCGAGATCGCGGGGGATGCGAACATCCGCCCGTTGATTGCGAATGCGGGCCGCGATGCGGGCCCCCTTGCAGGCGCGCCGCCCGGCCTTAGCCAGATGTAGCCGAACAGCGCCAGATTGATCACTATGCTTGCCGCCAGAACGGCTCTTATACGCGCAGGCGTCTCGATAACAATGCGCTCTCGCACGCGTGGGCCGGGGCGCTCCCCCTCGCCTGCGCGCGCAGGTTTAGCCTCGATTATCTTCGTCGGCGCCTCGAGTTCAGCGCGCATGTTTTGCGGGACCGCCTGGCTGATGGCGTTGATTACGTGCCGGAAACTGTCGTAGCGGTCAGCCGGCTGTTTCTCCAGCATCTTGCTTACTACGTGCGCGAGATTCCCCGGGATTTCGGGATTCAGAAGCTTGGGAGATTCGGGCGCGCGGGTGAGGTGCATATGCAGCACTTCCATCGCCGTTCCGCCTTTGAACGGGAGCCGTCCCGTCAACAGTTCATAGAACACTACGCCCAGCGAGTAGATGTCTGTGCGCCGGTCAATTGCTGTACCCGAAGCCTGTTCCGGCGACATGTATTCCGGAGTGCCCATGACGCTGCCGGTCATGGTCAACCGCGTGCCCTCCTCGATGCGCGCTATGCCGAAGTCCATAATCTTGAAAACCCCGTCCTCGTCCGCCATGATGTTGTCCGGCTTGACATCGCGGTGGATGATTCCGCGCGAATGTGCAAGGTCGAGGGCGTCCGCTATGTCAATGATAACACGTGCCGCCCGGGCAGGCGGGAACCGGCCCTTTTGTTTCAGCAAAGACCCCAGCGTAGGCCCGGCGAGATATTCCATTGCGAAGTAATGCAGGCCGTCCTCCTCGCCGATTTCATGGACCTTCACGATATGAGGATGGTCTAGCTGGGAAACCGCGTTGGCCTCGCGCCGGAAACGGTCGATGTAGTTCAAGTTCCGGGTCGATTCGGGTAGAAGTGTTTTGAGAGCAATCTTCCGCCCGCTCTCAGAGTCGCGGGCCAGATACACAACGCCCATTCCGCCCTTGCCGATTTCCTTCAGGATAGTGTATTTGCCGATCTGTCCCTGCAAGTGTTTCTCCCACGAAAGGAGCGTATCTTTCGGCTGTCCTTATTTCTCCAACGTGAAATCAAACTGAAACCCGTCATATGGACACCAGCCACTCCGCTGCGCTTTCTCGACGTAGAACATACGATCACACGTCGGGCATTGCACCCACATAAAATTCGCGCTGTTCACGCGTGTCTCGGGCATCGCCTTGCGAGTCGAGATGTCCCATGCGGCGAGACCGATCAACGCTCCTATGAGAATTATGAGCAGTGTTTTGTACAGCATCTCCTCAGATTGACCCCTTTCAACTGAAAATCAAATGTGCGGAAGTCGGCGGTCGAAGGCCGAGTATTAGAGATAGGCGAAAAAGAAAAGACGAAAGACGACAGGGGCGCAGAAAGCAATAATCCGGAATCCGGAATCCAATACTAAAGGTGAGAGGAAAGCAAGGTCTACTCATTTCCCAATCTCCTTTTTCAACTGTTCAAGAATGCCGGCAAACTTCTGCTGTGCCCGCCCCGCGGCATTGGCATTCTCCTCGAGCAACGCGACATCTTTGACCGTGTTTTTCTCGATGAGGAGAAAAAGCACATTGTCACCCATCGAATCGGGAAAGAAATAAAACTTGTCACCGAGGTTTCTCCAGTCAAACACGTATCCGGTGATTTCTTCACCGTCGGCGAAAATGATCTTTATCCGGTGGCCTGCACGAGGGACTTTGAGCGAAAGCAGGTCTTTGGTCAATTGGCCGTCGAAATCGCGCACAAACGCGGCGGCCTTGAGTTCGTAGAATCGCACATACGACTCCTTGCGGGAGATTACGTCCGCCCTGTTCAGGAAACGGAAGCCCTCCGCCTTGGTATCCCATGAGAGCGGCCAACCATGCTGGACCCCGGAGTCCAGGAAATAGAGAACTACCTGTCTTAGCGGCTTTGGAACCTCATAACGGAACTCGATCGCGCCGAACTTGATGGTATCAAGATGCACCAACTGCACTTGACCCGTTCTCGATTTATTGTTGACGATCACTTCGTCGGTCCCTTGCATAGCCTCGACGATTGTATGAACGTCATCCCGCGTCCTCAGCCCTGTGAACCTATAGGCCCTGTCGATCATCGACTTGTGCGGCAAGTCGACGTCCACTTCCTCTCCGACGCCGACTACGATTTCCTTGGAACCTTTCTTTTCAGTGAGGCGTGCAAGGTTTATGTCTTTCATCATGCCCCTGGTCGGGTCGCTTGTCACAATAAGCCTGCCAGCGGGCCGCGCTTTATGCGCGCGATAATCAGAGATCGCCGTCCTCACGTTTCGCGAGGCGAACAGAGCCGCAGCAACCGCGGCAATGCAAACGATCACCAATCCAAAATAAACAGCGACTGTCCTGAAGGCGACGCCACGTCTTCCAACTTCCACTGATATGGGGATTTCGGATTGCGCGAACGCCCATCCGGCCGGCGGAATCAGCCTCACCACACCCTCGTATTTTCCCCCGGCCTGTTTTGCCACAGGCTGTCGGAGGGCAACCGTCACGGCCACTCTGATCTCCCGGGGTTTCATCGAGGGAGAAATCGTCAGCTCGAGTCCCTCGGGCAGTTGAAGATTGGCGCTAATCGACAAGGCATCGAGACTCGACGGAAAGTCGGTCCCGCTCGGGGTAATCGTGATGTTTCGCGTTTCTTCGTATGTGCCGCGAAAACCGGTGGGCCCGAACGACAAGGGAGAAAGCACGTGCACGTGCAACGACTCCGCAATCGAAAAATCAAACGGAACCCGGCGCGGCGAGAGCAGCAGGGCCTCAGGCTCCGCCGGCTGAAAAACAAAGACGCCCGAATAGCTGCCCTGCGCAAACCCTCGAGTCTCGACGCTCAACTTCTCGGACCAGGGACTCTGACGGCACTCGATGCGCCTTGGCCCGACATCGAAAAACCTGTCGAGCGTGCCTTTGGCAAACTCAGCCTCGACTGCCATCTCTATCATGGTGTGTTCTTTAGGAGACCGGCGCGGGACAAAATTGATACGGAAAAAGGCATGTGTCGGAGTGTCCGGGAACTGGCCGAGATGGCTGATCGAGTCCGCTATCCTCACGTCCGTAAGAGAGAGACCCTCGAGGCGTTCCTTGTCCTGGGGCCAGCGCACCGCAAAGGCCCCCGCGGCGCGCAAATATTCCTGCACGTCTTTCTCGATTCGGTCGCCGACTGAGAAGTAGTAGAAGCAGTAGTCTTCTTCGGGTTTGAGGTCGCCGTATCTGGCGAGGATATCCTGCAATGTGACGCTCTCACTCCGCGCATCTTGCGGATCGCGGCGGCCGTCGCTTATCAGCAGCAGCAACCTTTCGCCGCCGGGATTCGAGACCGTGGAGGCCTTAATATCCGCCAGCCCTCTCTCCAGGGCCGGAAAATAGCTTGTATACGGTCCGCCCGGACGCAATTGGAGCAACTGCGACTTTAGTTGCTCGATGTCACCCTGCCTCTTGATTCTTCCCGATGCAATCAAAACGGTATTTGTCGAAAACTGGTAGCATGTGAACGAATCGCCTGCGCGCGCTCCGCTCACGAAGCGATTCAATATCCGATTAATCGAGGGAAGAAACGGAGAAATGCTTTCCGAACAATCGACAAGAACGACTGCGTCCTGTGGCGGAAATTGTCCACTGTGAACGTCAGGAGGGGATAGGCACCAGAGAAACAGAAAAAAGACGGTCAGACGGTGTGTGGCGCGCCTTCTTTTATGTTTGGGCATCTCACCCGGCCTAATTGCCATTCAAAGGGCGTCTCCGTGAATAGTCGTGACCAATTTTAACACACGAACGTGATGAAGTCAAAGCCGGAATTTCAAATTCCGAAGTCCAGAGTCGGACGCAAGCGATCCTGGATTAGGGATTGGGAAGAAGGAAGTGTGAAGTGTGAAAAGAGAAAGGAGAAGGGGTCAGAGACGCGTGAGCGTTAGAACTGGAAGTAAATGAACCGCTCTTCGGTGGTAAAGAAGAGGAAAATGACGACGGTCGCGCATGAATAACCGAAGGCCTGGATGGGCGCAGGCAGCCGGACATACCAATCTTCCATGTTCCACTTGCCCCTGACAACGTGACTGACCGCTGCTATGGCGAGCATGGCCACAATGGGAGCTTGGGCCGGGTCCCATGCGAAACTCCGGGTGAAGATGTTGCCAAGAATATTGCTCATCTTGCCCACGGATTCCGCCCTGAACATCACCCACCCCAGGCAGACAAGATGGAATGTGATCGCCGCGCTCAACGCAGAGGCAACGAGGGATTTTGAGGCGGTCCATTTCCTCACAAACTCGAACTTTTCCTCCAGGAGCCTCTGAACCGATATCAAAATCCCGTGATACGTTCCCCAAAGCACAAACGTCCAGTTCGCCCCGTGCCACAAACCGCCCAGCACCATAGTCATCATCAGATTGAAATACGTCCGCCCCTCTCCTTTGCGATTTCCGCCGAGGGCGATATAAAGATAGTCGCGCAGCCACGTGGACAACGAAATGTGCCACCGTCGCCAGAACTCCCTCGGGTTCCTAGCTATGTAAGGCAGATCGAAGTTGATGGGCAGCTTGAACCCGAGCAGCTTTGCGCAGCCGATGGCGATATCCGTATAGCCCGAGAAGTCAAAGTATATCTGAAACGCATACGCATAGGCCGCGATAAGTGTGGCCAGGCCGGAGTAGTCCGAAGGCGCAGCATAGACCTTGTCAACGAAGCTTCCCAGAAAGTCCGCGAAAACGATCTTCTTGACAAGCCCCTGCGCAATCTGGAAAATGCCGCGAATTCCTTCCTCGCTGTCGAACACCTGGCCCGCCTTGATCTGTGGCAAAAGGTCTCTCGGTTTTACAATTGGCCCGGCCAGAAGCGGCGGGAAGAACGAAATGCACGCAGTGAAATTCCAGAACGACTCCTCAGGAGGTCTCCCCTTGTAGGTATCCACAATGTAGCTGATCATCTTGAACGTGAAAAAAGAAATCCCCAGAGGAAGGGTAATCTCGGGCGCCACGAAGTTCGTATTGAGCCCGAAGAAACCAAGCGCCGCCCCTACCGACTTTATCGCGAACGCAGTGTACTTGTAAAAGGCGATGCTGAACAGATCGACAACTACGGCCACCCACATGAAATGGCGCGCGTAGCGCGGTCTCTTCACCATTTCCAGCGCCATCGCAAAATTGAACAACGTGATTACTGCGAGGAGAAAGAAATAGATCGGGAAAGTATATGAATAGAAGAAGTAGCTCAGGCCAACGAGTATATACACACGATGGCGCTGAGGAGCGGACCAGAAGAGGATGAGAGCGATTATGAAGAATGCGGCAAATGCTACGCTATTGAATAACATGGGAGGGCTCGATTCTCCTGCGGACAAACATGACCAGCCAGTAAAGCAAGGCTAAAGCCAGACCCGGCAGGAGAACATCTTCCATTGCCAAAGTCGATTGGAAACGTGACAGGCGCATTTCCCGCGCCAGCCGTTCGGTGAAACTCGCAAGCGGGAAGTACAAAACCGCCACCGTAAACACAAAGTAGATGGCGCCCGTTATCACTTTCAGAATTGCTCGTATTGCTCGCATCACCTTCAACTATACAAAAAGCCGGGAACCGAAGTCAAGCCCGCAGGCAAAGTTGCAATCGAAACGCAAATCGAGTAAAATAAGAAAAGTCAAGCGCAGTATATCAAATCGAAAAGGCGCAAAGAATCCGGATATCAGTCAACGAACCCGCGAAGCGGGAGATTAATTGCACGATTCCATCATGAATGCCGTTTTTGATTCAATCCGACGTACAAGACCTGTCTTCGACCGCGATCCGGAATCCGGAATCCGGAACAAGATGGACATGGAGGCGGAAACGAGAAAACAGGAGCCGGCGAACTGTTTGCTCCCTTCGCCTTTCGCCCTTCGCCTTTCCTCTGCCCTTTTGGGCCTGCTGCTCGCGGGCGGCGCCCGCGAATATATAAACCCACATATTCAGCACCCGA
>JACRIR010000187.1 GCA_016215705.1 Candidatus Poribacteria bacterium
CAATTCCGACCCACCCAGGAAAAGTGGCCGGAATCGGCTCGGAACACCGGCCGAATTCCCCTCGGAATGGTGGCCGGATTCACGTCGGAACAGTGGCCGGTTTGGCCTCGGAATGGTGGCCGGATTGCGTCGGAATACGCAATGTTCGACTCGATGTGGACCGAGTCCAGCCGTTGATTCCTGGTGTCCACGGAGAAGACCCGGGCCAGCTTGTCGGTGATCTGGGAAAACAGGACGGTGTCCAGTTTCTTTTCGATCAGGATCCCACGCATCGTCCACAACGTCCTGGGGCAGATGTACTTGGCGGCGTCCGACTCCCCGTCAAGGTCCAGTGCGTAGTGCCACTCGATGGAGAAGGCCAGTTGCCGGATCGTCTCCTCGTCGTCAAGATCAAGCATCTGCTGGAAGATCAAGGCGCCCAAAGTGGTGTACATCTCCTTGGTGGGGCGCCCGAATGCCTCGTCGAACGCGGGGGCTATCTTCTCGACGGGCAGTTCCGGAAGAATCTCCCGGCGGAAGAAACCAGCCCAGGAATCGTCGAGGAGTTTGCGCCTTTTGGGTCCCATGTGGGCCCATTTGTCAAAAAGGGAGCCGGTTTTACAGTCCCGTGCGTGGAACATGCGTTTCTCCGGTAATTCTTTGATATTACACGGGATTTTAGCGTATGTTGGCATGGGAAGTCAAGCGGAAAGAGGCGAAAACGCCTTGTTTTTCAAGAAATTATCACCGCGTGAGTTTTTGCGGGGCCATCATGTCCTGCCTTTCGATGGCGACGAGCAACTGACCCCAAATTTCGATAACCTTCGATACGGCTTTGTCGAATACATCCTCACGGAACCTTCCCGTCTTGCCATTTGGCAACCGGACATTCTCAATGAATCGACTTCTTTCGTATGCGGTAATATCTTTGACCCGCTTGTAGGCGAAGTTTTTCTCCTCACGAGCATGTCTGAATAAAGCCCCAGGATCTTCTGCACTACCAATCCTCGACAGAAAATTCTCATGCCAACCGTCCGGTTGAATATGGTCGAATTTGTCCTCTCCTCCAGGGTGGTTGGCTTTCAATATTTCTGTCCAATAGCTCCGGATGGCAGGGTGTATGGCCTCATCGCCGTTCGGGCCCGAACATAGCTTCAGTAACTCCAAATATTCTGAGTATCGAAGCTCAGTCCCTTTGATCTCCTGAAAGATGTAGCTGTCCTGGATCATTTCGCAATGCTGATGTTCTTTTGAGTTGAAATGATAAGGTCCGACGATGGCGTTGACCATGGGATGAACGATTATGTCGGCGATGACATGGCTAATAAATCCGCAAAACCAGGAAAGGCAGATCTCGTACTCCTCACCTTTTCGATTGAGAAGGTTAGTGGCGGCAACTTTGAGGAACTCTCCAGTGTTCTCGTAGTGCATCCGGTCAGCCCAGGTGTGTATTTTGATCATGCCGCTGAGAAGATCGGTGAGATAGGGATAATCCGGGCCCGCAGCCCCCAGGTTGACGAAATGATTCTTCCCCAAGATGATGTTGAAATTAAGACCCTTGTGGCCCATTTTTCTGCACTTATCGAGGGCGTCTTCGACGATCATCCAGTGCGTGAAGGTTCCTGCCATCATGGCCTCCTGCTTGATGCGAGTTTCGTTAGCATTTATACACTATATGCATGATAATCTTTCTTTATGCAAAAAGCAAGATAATAACAGGTTGGCCAGCAATTATTTATAAATCATTGATTATATTAATTATATATGTTGTGTAACTGTTGTAATATGGCGCCCTTGGGAAGGGTCGCAAGAGCATCCAGATGAATCTCAGCGTTAATGGGTGGAGTCTAAGAAATGACTTGCATATTATTTGTTGCAAGATATTCTGGCGATAGGAGAAGGCCGTACCAGGGAGGGGGAATATGACGACTGCGCGGAAAAAGGATTTTAACCGAACCGTTGGTGAACGTATCCGGATAGGCCGGGAGGCGCTCGGGCTTAACCAAAAGCAGCTTTCCGATAGTCTGGGATTTAAGGATAGGCAGACAATATCGGCGATCGAAAACGGTCAACGAAAGGTGTCTTCTGCTGAGCTCCTCTCACTCATCACAGTCCTCAAAAAAGACCTCGAATATTTCACCGATCCATTTCGCCTTGATACGAAGATTTTGTTTAGTTGGCGTGCACAGGCTGCTCCAGAGGATCTTTATGCATTCGAGGAAAGAGCGAAATCCTGGATCGCGGCCTATTGTGTTCTCGGAGAGGAACTCGGCGAAATCTCAAGTCCTCTGCAATCTCGGCTTGGTTTGACATTCAAGAGTTCCTTTGAGGATGCGTGGGATGCCGCGGAACGCTTAATCGAGACATGGGGGCTCGGATCACGCCCGGCGCCGGAGTTGGCCCAAGTTGTCGAAAATCAACTCGGGATATTGATCCTAAACGTAGAAATGGGAGGTGCCTCTATCTCGGGGGCTGCTTGTCATATACCTGAGTTCAACGCAATACTTGTCAATCGGCGAGAACGAGAAGGGCGAAGGAGATTCGACTTTGCCCATGAACTCTTTCATCTCCTCACTTGGCAAACCATGCCCCCAGAGTACATCGATACGGAACAACCGTCGGGGAGCAAAGCAAAGCGAATAGAGCGGCTCGCGGACAATTTCGCGGGTGCCATCTTGATGCCTCGTGCTGCTATAGAGGAATGTTGGAACCAGAGAGGCGGTGTGGAAATCCATGAATGGATTCATCGGACAGCGGATGATTTCGGTGTAACCGAGCTAGCTCTCTTCAACCGACTCAGAGCACTCACATTGTTATCGTCCGCTGAAGCAGCGCGCATCGGTGGAGATGGTTTAACTCCAAAGAGACGAATACCGAATGAGCAAAATATCCCGGTTCTCTTTTCGAAGAGGTTCATGCAACGCATCGTGAAGGCCTTGGACAAAGGACTTATTTCGGAGCGCCGTGCCGCCAAGCTCCTGGACCTTTCACCTGAAGAGATGTGGCAGGTTATGGGCACGTACGGTCTGCAACCCGCCGACGATCTGATGTCAACCAACGATGCTGAAACGCAATGACATTGTATTTCTCGATTCCACAGCGATCTTTGAAGCGCACCGTACGGGGATTTGGAAGCATTTGATCGTTGCCTTTCGACTTGCGACCGTTGAGAAATGCGTTGAAGAGGCGGACACTGGGAATCTCGTGGGAAATCCGATCCAGGTTGATACCGCCGAGCTGCGAAAGAGAGCGAGTGTCCACCGCGTTGATGAGAAAACCATTGTTGATGCGATGGTGGCCAGCGATTATCAACTATCGATTCTCGATGAGGGTGAGAAGGAGTTGCTCGCCTGCGCTTACGGTCAACAGGGCGGGGCCTGGTTTCTTTCCTCCCAGGACAAAGCCTGCTTACGTGTTGGGACGAGACTGGGGATGATAGAACGATTTGTTTCGCTCGAAGAAATGGCCAATGTTGCTGGCATCCGTCCCCGAATTCCTTTCAGAACTCATTTCACCAAGAAGTGGTTATTGGGAATGCGAACCAAGTGCAGGTTGGGGGTGTTATAAAAAATTCCCCTTGGCGTTTTCTTCGTTTATATCTTTATCTAATCTGTTACTCCATCGGTGAGAAGGGGGAAGATATTTGCACGGAAGGAACGGGGAAATATATAAGTAGAAATATCCACCAATAATCGGGGGAACGATGGCCCGACCTAAAAAGAATAGTGAAAATGGAGCAACCCTCGGATTCGAGGCCAAGCTCTGGGCCGCCGCTGACGCATTGCGCAATAACATGGACGCGGCCGAGTACAAGCATGTCGTTCTTGGCCTGATCTTCCTCAAATACATATCTGACGCGTTCGAAGCCAAGCATGCCGAACTCGTATCCCAGAAGACTAAGGGTGCTGATCCGGAAGACTCTGATGAATACAGGGCAACCAGCATCTTCTGGGTCCCGAAGGAGGCGCGTTGGTCACACCTGAAGGCCAGCGCTCCGCAGCCCACCATCGGAACGCTGGTTGACGATGCAATGAGCGCCATCGAGCGAGACAACCCCTCGCTCAAGGGTGTGCTGCCAAAGGAATACGCCCGTCCCGGCCTCGACAAACAGCGGCTCGGCCAGATCATCAACCTTGTCAGCGACATCGCTATGGGCAGCACTGCTGATCGCGCGAAAGACACATTAGGCAGGGTTTACGAATACTTCCTCGCGCGGTTTGCCAGCGCGGAAGGGAAGAGTGGCGGGCAATTCTACACTCCATCGAGCGTGGTGCGGGTGTTGGTGGAGATGCTTGCCCCCTACAAGGGCCGAGTCTACGATCCCTGCTGCGGATCGGGCGGCATGTTTGTCCAGAGCGAGAAGTTCATCGAGATCCACAGCGGCAAGCTCGGCGACATCTCCATCTACGGGCAGGAGTCCAACTACACCACCTGGCGTCTCGCCAAGATGAACCTCGCCATTCGCGGCATCGACGCCAATCTCGGCGACGGGTCTGCTGACAGCTTTCACCGCGATCTGCACCCCGATCTCAAGGCCGACTACGTGCTGGCCAATCCACCCTTCAACGACAGCGATTGGCGGGGGGAACTACTCAAGGACGACAAGCGGTGGGTCTACGGCATGCCGCCAGCGGGCAACGCTAACTACGCTTGGGTCCAGCACTTCATCCACCACCTCGCGCCCACGGGTATCGCGGGTTTCGTACTCGCCAACGGCTCCATGTCGGCCAACCAATCGGGCGAGGGGGATATCCGCAAGGCAATCATTGAGGCCGACCTCGTAGACTGCATGGTGGCGATGCCTGGACAGCTCTTCTACTCGACGCAGATCCCGGTCTGCCTTTGGTTCCTCGCTCGCGAACGGAAGAACGGGCGGTTCCGCCATCGTCGATGTGAGACGCTCTTCATCGATGCACGCAAGATGGGGACGTTGGTCGACCGCGTCCATCGCGAGCTGACCGACAATGATATCGCGAAGATCGCCGGTACTTACCACGCTTGGCGCGGAGATAGGGGAGCGGGCGGATACGCCGACGTGCCCGGCTTCTGTAAATCCGCCAAGCTGGACGAAATCCGAAAGCACGGCCACATCCTAACACCCGGCCGCTATGTCGGCGCCGAGGCAGCCGAGGACAACGGAGAGCCGTTCGACGAGAAGATGCAGCGCTTTGTGGCGCAACTACGCGAACAGCAGGCCGATGCCGCGAAACTCGACGCTGCCATCGCCGCCAACTTGAAGGAGCTCGGGTATGACGGGTGACTCAGTCACAGTATACAGGCCGCTGCATCTTCCATCGAGATTCGGCGACCTGCCTGTTGGCTGGTTGTGGATGCGGCTTGATGATGCATGCGACGGCGTATTCGATTGTCCCCACTCAACTCCGAGGTTAGTCGATACCGGCCCATATGTTGTCCGCAGTCAAGACATAATCACCGGTGTATTCCGAACGGAAAAAGCAGCACGTGTTTCAGAGGAGACCTACAAGGAACGCACGTCGAGAGTTGTTCCTGCGCGGGGTGACCTTCTTTACAGTCGCGAAGGAACTTATTTCGGAATTGCGGCTGAGGTGCCGGATCGGACTCGCGTTTGTCTCGGTCAGAGGATGGTTTTGATAAGGCCGAAATCCAGCGTGGTCGATTTTAAATTTCTATACTATTGGATGAACTCACAAATCATGGCCTCGCATATTCACGGTTATCGTGATGGGACCGTTGCTGAACGACTCAATCTGCCGACGATTCGCGCACTTCCCGTTCTTGTCCCGCCGCTTCCCGAACAACGCACCATCGCCCGTATCCTGGGCATGTTGGACGACAAGATCGAACTGAACCGGCGGATGAGCGAGACACTGGAAGCGATGGCGCAGGCGCTCTTCAAGTCGTGGTTTGTGGACTTCGACCCCGTCCGCGCCAAAGCCGAAGGCCGCGACCCCGGTTTCCCCAGAACCCTCGCCGACCTCTTCCCCACCCGTCTCGTGGACTCTGAACTTGGCGAGATTCCGAAGGGGTGGACTATCGGAACTATTGGTGATCTTGCAAGCCGCATCATGGAAAAGATCGAAGACCCCACCGACTGGCAGGAAGAATCCTTGATCGACCTGAGCCGCATGCCTCAGAAGTCGATTGCATTGAATGAATGGGGACTCGGCGCAGAATTGACCACTTCCGTTACTCAATTCAGGGCGAAGGACACACTGTTTGGTGCAATCCGGCCCTATTTCCATAAGGTAGGTATTGCACCGATAAATGGAGTGACGAATGTCTCGGTGTTTGTACTGCGAGCAAAGCAGGAAGCAGACTGGCCATTTATCGCGATGCTCTCTTCGATGACCGATACGGTAAATTACGCCACACGCGTGGCGAAGGGTACGAAAATGCCGGTCGTCAGCTGGCCGGATTTTCAGAACTACTCATTTCCGTTCGCGCCAGCGCATATCCGCGCTGCTTTTTGTCGCATATCCGAGCCGATGCTTGATCGGATCACCAGTAACATCAAAGAATCACATGCGCTCGCTGCTACCCGCGACACGCTTCTGCCCAAGTTGATTTCCGGTGAGCTACGGATGACTGACACTGACGAATTCATCGGCGTGAGTGGTCTTCATTCTATGAGAGGGGACTGAACTATGGCTATTAAAAGAGCATTTATCAGTTTCGATTTCGACCACGACGAGGATCTTCGCAATCTACTGGTTGGCCAGTCAAAGCACCCAGATTCGCCGTTCGAGATCAAGGACCGCTCACTCAAGGAGCCACTAACGGGAGACTGGAAGGAGAAAGTGCGACGGCGTATGGACAATGTCGATCTCATGATCGTCATTTGTGGTGAGTTTACACACACAGCGGTTGGCGTCGCGGCAGAGCTCACTATCACGCGCGAGGCGAAGAAGCCGTATTTTCTACTTTGGGGGCGAAATGGTAAGACCTGCACCAAGCCGACCTCGGCGCTAACTGCGGACAAGATCTACGAGTGGACATGGCCCACCGTGAAATCACTTATCGGAGGCGCGAGGTAGGACATGGCTGAAAAGCCTCCTTTGAAACTCATTCAGCACACTAAGGAAAGCTACGGAGAGCGATTCACTGAGGATTTGTTCGAGCAGTATAAACTATACATAGCGTCTGCGGAAAAGATCAGTGAGCGGCGAGTGTCGGCGAACAATTATCTTCTGACTGTTAACGCCTTCCTCGTCACGTTCTATGGGTTGTTGGCCACGAGTCAGTACAAGGGCTATTGGACGATCCTCGTGCCTGTCGCAGGAATACTGGTCTCGCTGAATTGGCACCGCATTATTACCTCATATCGCGACCTCAATATGGTGAAATACCAAGTTATTCACGAACTTGAGCGGCACATGCCGGCGGCGCTCTTTGACTATGAATGGGAAAAAGCGGAGGAAGGCAGAGGCAAAGCGTACCATCCGCTATCGCATTTAGAAAGGTGGGTTCCTATCATTTTTATGGTTCTCTATGTACTAATTGCTGTCATCGGCGTGCTGGAAAGCGGGTAATGGCTACCTTCACGGAATCTGTCGTGGAAGATGCCGCCCTCGCCTGGCTGGAGGGGCTGGGATACGCCGTACTCCATGGACCGGACATCGCGGTTGGTGAGCTGGGGGCGGAGAGAAGCGACCCGAACTATCGTGACGTCATTCTTGAGAGGCGTCTGCGGCAGGGGCTCGTCCGATTGAACCGGGACCTCCCTCCCGAGGCGCTCGAAGAGGCGTTCCGCAAGCTCACACGGGCGGATGCGCCGTCGCTGATCGAACGCAACCGCGTCATTCACCGGATGCTCGTGGACGGGGTCACGGTTGAGTACCGCCGTAAGGATGGGTCGATTGCCGGTAGCCAGGCGCGAGTGCTCGACTTCGATACGCCGGACAATAACGACTGGCTCGCTGTCAACCAGTTCACGGTCGCCGAGGGGCAACACAATCGGCGCCCCGACGTGGTGGTCTTCGTCAACGGCTTGCCGCTCGCGGTCATCGAGCTAAAGAACCCGGCCGACGAGAACGCTACCATCTGGTCCGCCTTCCAGCAGTTCCAGACGTACCAGGCGCAGATCCCGTCGCTCTTCGCCACAAACGCGGCGCTAATCATATCCGACGGGGTACAGGCGCGGATTGGGACACTCGGCGCGGGGCGCGAATGGTTCAAGCCTTGGCGAACTGTCAGCGGGCGCGAGAATGCGGCATCCAATTTGGCCGAGCTGCAAGTCGTCCTCGAGGGGGTGTTCGACCGGCGTAGGTTCCTTGAACTGATCCGATACTTCATTGTGTTCGAGGACTTGGGCGGCGGGGCGCTTGCGAAGAAGATGGCAGGTTACCACCAGTTTCACGCGGTGAATGTCGCCGTGGAAGAGACGCTGCGCGCCGCGCAAGCAGCCGCATTGGATCGCGTTGCGGAATCTGCCGGCGACTACGGGACGGGAAGGCGACCGGGCGGGGACCTCGGGGACCGACGGGTCGGTGTGGTCTGGCACACGCAGGGGTCCGGCAAGAGCCTGACCATGGCGTTCTATTCGGGGCGGGTGATCCTGCACCCTGAAATGGCCAATCCCACTGTTGTTGTTCTGACTGACCGCAACGACCTCGACGAGCAGCTCTTTGGCACCTTTGCGCGTTGCCGCGACCTGTTGCGTCAGGCGCCAGTGCAGGCGGAGAACCGTGCCGACCTGCGCGAGAAACTGCGTGTTGGCGCCGGCGGAGTGGTTTTCACCACGATCCAGAAATTTTTTCCCGAGGCCCAGGGAGATCGTCACCCGGTACTCTCGGACAGGCGGAACATCGTTGTGATCGCCGATGAAGCGCACCGCAGCCAGTACGACTTCATCGACGGTTTCGCGCGGCACATGCGCGATGCACTTCCGAACGCCTCCTTTATCGGGTTCACGGGCACGCCGATCGAGGTCACGGACAAGAACACCCGCGCAGTGTTCGGCGACTACATCAGCGTCTACGATATCCAACGGGCGGTCACGGATGGCGCAACGGTACCCATCTACTACGAGAGCCGGCTTGCCAAATTGGCACTCAAGGAATCCGAACGGCCGAAGATCGATCCCGAATTCGAGGAGGCCACCGAGGGCGAAGAGGTCGAGCGGAAGGAGAAACTCAAGACGAAGTGGGCGCAACTGGAAGCCGTAGTCGGATCGGAGACCCGCCTGAAGCGGATCGCGCGCGACCTGGTAGACCATTTCGATAACCGGCTCGCAGCCATGGACGGCAAGGCTATGGTTGTGTGCATGAGCCGCCGCATTTGCGTGGAGCTCTACCGGGAAATCGTAGCTCTGCGGCCACAGTGGCACGACGAGGCGGACGAGCAGGGTGTCATGAAGGTTGTGATGACGGGTTCGGCATCCGACCTCACGGAGTGGCAGCCGCACATTCGGAACAAACCCCGGCGTGAAGGATTGGCCCAGCGCTTCCGGGATTCGAAGGACCCGTTCCGGGTCGTCATCGTACGGGACATGTGGCTAACGGGTTTCGATGCCCCGAGTCTGCACACGATGTACGTGGACAAGCCGATGCAGGGGCACGGACTGATGCAGGCCATTGCCCGTGTGAACCGGGTGTTCAGGGACAAGCCGGGCGGGCTGGTGGTGGATTACCTCGGGCTGGCCGAAGAGCTGAAGCAGGCGCTGGCGACCTACACAGAGAGCGGCGGTACTGGGAATACCGCGATCGATCAGGCCGAAGCGGTGGCTCTTATGCTGGAAAAGTACGAGATGTGCCGGGGGCTCTTCCACAGGTTCGACTGGTCAAGCTGGATGACGGGAACGCCCCAGGTCCGGCTCTCGCTTCTGCCTGCCGCGCAGGAGCATATCCTGGCGCAGGAGGACGGTAAGGCCCGGCTATTGCGATCGGTCACGGAGCTTTCGCAATCCTTTGCACTCGCCATTCCCCACGGAGACGCCCTTCGCATTCGCGACGACGTCGGTTTCTTCCAGGCAATCCGGGCGGTGCTTGCGAAAGGCACACCGGGCGAGCGCAAGACGGACGAGGATCTGGACTTCGCCATCCGGCAGATCGTGTCGAAGGCGGTTGTTTCCGGCGAAGTTGTGGACATCTTTGCCGCCGCGGGACTGAAAAAACCGGACATTTCCATCCTCTCGGACGAGTTTCTCGCCGAGGTGCGCGGGATGCCGCAACGCAACCTCGCCGTGGAGCTGCTGCGTAAACTGCTGTCTGGGGAGATCAAGACGCGTTTACGCCGGAACGTCGTCCAGGCCCGCTCCTTCGCCGAGCTACTGGAACAGGCCGTCCGGCGATATCAGAACCGGGCGATCGAGGCGGCGCGGGTCATCGAAGAACTGATCGGGCTAGCCAAGGACCTGCGCAAAGCCCATGCACGCGGGGAATCTCTCGGCCTCGACGAGGACGAGATGGCCTTCTATGACGCGTTGGAAGTCAACGACAGCGCGGTCAAGGTGCTGGGCGAACCGACGCTGACTATGATTGCGCGGGAACTGGTAGCCGCCGTCCGGAGCAACGTTACGATCGACTGGACGGTGCGCGAGAACGTGCGCGCTCAGTTGCGGGTTATCGTGAAGCGGATCTTGCGAAAGTACGGCTATCCGCCGGATAAGCAGGAAAAGGCAACCCAAACGGTGCTTGAACAAGCAGAGGTTCTTTCGCAGGAATGGGCAGTTGCGTGAACACGAGATGAAGCCGAACATTCAGGGCGTGGAATGAAGATTCCGTTGTTCAGAGAGGCCAATCTCGAGCAGTTATGTAACGTTCTCGGCGATACCACAACAGGTTTGACGGGGAGCGAGATCGGTCGGTATCTGCACGAACTTGGCATACATGACCCAATGCCCGGCATAACTAAACGCGTACGTCTTTACGAAGCACTTGTTGCGAAACAACGAGCGGATGCGTGCGCCAATAACGTCTGCGCCTTTGTTCAACGTGTTATGAATCCAGTCCTTCATGTTCAGTCACCTGGTTACTTCGAATGCAAGCAGGCTGAGCTCAACCGAGTGATAGCATTTGAAGGTTTCAGGCTAAACGATGAAGGGAAATTTGAACGGTGCAAACAAGCGAAGACGATCTCAGATGCAGAGGAAGCAGCTGACCGACTGCGTCGGAAGTTACTTGATCGAGGTGTGCATTCGGACGTTTTGAGGTTCTGCCGTGCGGAACTCGTTGACGGGAACTACTTTCACGCGGTACTTGAAGCAGCTAAGAGTGTCGCGGAAAAGATAAGAGAAATGACAGGGCTCACGTCGGATGGATCCGATCTGGTCGATGATGCCTTTGGAATCGGGAAAAAGAAGTATCCTCTTGTTGCCTTTAACGCCCTATCCACCGATTCGGAACTCAGCGAACACAAAGGACTAGTGAACCTTATGAAAGGATTTTTCGGGACGTTCAGAAACCCTACAGCCCATGCACCGAAAATAGATTGGAAAATAACGGAGCAGGACGCTCTCGACATGATGACGCTATCGTCACTATTGCATCGTCGTCTTGATGGAGCAGCGAAAACAGGTGGTGAATGAGCGGCTTAACTTATGGTGACCCGTATTCTCGCCGAGGTCCGTCACTCCAACAGAGTGTTATCCATACGGGGAGATATATGAAGTCATCCGAGCAGGTGTCAGTTCACCGGCTACGATGAACCTTACGAGGAGATCAACCGTGCCCTCAATGCGAAGATCGATGAGGCAGCTTGTGATTCGTTCTATACGACGAAGAGTCGGGCGTTCGAGGCACCGAAAACCAAGAAATTCACGATCAATGTCATCAACCATTACGGGGATGAAGTGTTGAAGGTGTACGAGGTCTAACTCAGCAGTTGCACGGAGGAACGATGGAGCCGACCGAAAGTCGTTGTCCGACTCACCTCATTCCTGATTCTCCCGTCGATAAGGATCTCCTCGGTCCGCATTTCGACGTCGCACGGGCGATCGCCGACGTTGTACGTCATGAAGACGGCGGACGGTCTATTGGTCTCTCTGGCAAGTGGGGTTCCGGCAAATCGACGGTCATAAGCCTCCTCAGGAAAGAACTCGGCGAGTCGTCAGGCCATAAGGTGTGGGTGTTTGATGCCTGGGCTCATGAGGGTGACCCGCTTCGGCGCACCTTCCTTGAGAGCCTTATAGGGTCTCTTCGTGAGTGGGGATGGATCGACGACATGCTCTGGAAAATACGCACCGAACAGCTTGCTCGGCGTCGTAAGACGAGCGAACAGAAAACATCTCCGCGGCTTTCTAACACGGGGTGGGTGATTGGAGCTTGCACGCTTCTGATCCCGATCGGCATGGCGCTATTCGTCAAGAGTCTTTCTGGTGGGTTGACGTTGTCTCGGAATGCTGGTCCAGCGAACAGGATGGCGCTGTTGGCATTGGCATTGATTCTGAGCCCCGGCATTGTTCTTCTCACGAAATACTCGATCGCCATGGTGCCGTACTGGTTCGCGACGATAATGGGCAAGTTGGCCAAGAAGCCAGAATTGGGCGACGAACTTGCCATATTCATTCAAAGATCCGTTACGAGAACGCGTACTGAGACCATCGAGACACCGGAACCGACATCAATCGAGTTCGAAAGCACTTTCGCTGAGTTGATGGAGGAAGCTCTTAATAATAAAGAGCACAAGATCGTCCTCGTGGTGGACAATCTCGACCGCGTCGACGCTGCCGAAGCGCTCAAGATCTGGTCAACGCTCCAAACGTTCCTTCAACTCTGTTCCGGTCCCAAAGAGTGGCTCAAGAGGCTCTGGGTGATCATGACGTTCGACCATGGGTCCATCGTCAAACTTTGGGAGAAAAACGGGCAGATTGAAGAGCGTCCCAGTTCGGCAAACTTCCCGGCGCATTCACACACTGGTGGCGACCGATATGGCGACGGAGGACTCGCCGCCTCCTTTCTGGACAAGAGTTTCCAGGTCCGCTTCGAAGTGCCGGCTCCTCTCATGTCTAACTGGCGGGGATATTTATTTGAGACGCTGAAGCAAGCACTCCCGAAGCACGACGAAGAAGAGTTCCACACCATCTACCGTCTGATGGCAGTTCGCAGAAAAGATGTGACCAATCCGCCCACACCGCGTGACATCAAGATATTGGCGAATCAGGTCGGCGCTATGCACCGACAACGTGGACATGCTGTTTCGATAATTCATATGGCCTACTACGTGCTACTGCGGCGGGACAACATGCGTGTGGCCGAAGGATTAATTCAAGGCACAATCCCCAGCATGAGCGAAGTGGGGTTAGTGGGAGATGGGGTCGGCGACAGTCTTGCGGCACTTGAGTTCGGTGTCGATAAAGTCAGCGCACGGGAACTGCTTCTGGAAAAACCTATCTTGGACGCACTGGGGACAGCCGATGCCAAACGCCTGAAGGAGTTGCAGGAGGTTTCCGAAGGATTTATGGAAGTGCTTGAACACGCCGTCAGTCGGGCCGGAGCCGATTGGCCCCATGCCGAAGGTGGGAGAATCTTTAACGCCATGGTGGCGCTCAACTACAGTGGGTTGCTCGATGAAACGGAAGCTCTTCGGGCAAATAAGATTCTGGATGTCCTTCGGGCAGCTGGCCGCGAGATGAGAAACCCCGCTCCGCTCGGAGAAAAGGCCGAGCAAGGGCTTTTCCTTCTCGCTGCCCGCACGAACGATCCCTCTCTTGCCCGGCACTTGTTCGATGTGTACGCGAACTTCATCAAAAACTACGGTGCAACAATCGGAGATGCTCAGGGTGTTTCCGTCGACGCGGAAAAGGTAGACAAGCATGGCCGCATAGATCCGTCCTTCGGGTTGAGCAATATCGGTCGCGTTGCGGTCCGCGCGGTCAAACTTGCCCGGCAATTGCATGAGGCCGGCTTCACTGAGGCGTGTGAAAACGGTGTCCAAATCCCTGGTGATACTGACACTTATGTCAAAGCAATCAGCGTCCTCAGGGAGGAATTGTCGGATGCACACAAAGAGTTTTGGAAAATTATAAGACCCGCAGCAGATTCCGAAAAGGTTGTCCAGTATTTTCAGGACGCCGCAACGAAAGGTTCCTACCGCGAGGATCACCTCATCGCCATCCGGGTGCTCAAGAACCACATGGCCCCGGGTTTATGGATCTCGGTCGCCGAATCCGTCCGGGACCGCCTGCAAGCAAGCCAAAATGCACAACATGCGGAGGTGGAATCACTTCTTGAAACTCTCCTGGAACTCCGCGACACCTCGAAGGGCAACGAATGTCTGGAAGCACTCGTAAAGGAAGGACACATTGCTCACCACATAGCTAATGTTGCGAACGCCAATGACGCGCCGACCTTGGCGCAGTGCGTGTACATCTACATGGATGTCGCGCCTTCGATGGCAACACAAAAAGCAGTTGGGAATTCAGGACAGGGGTACAAAATCCTAAATCGGTGTCAGTCGAATCCGGAAGATGAATTGACCGAAGAATTGGCGAAGCTACTTGTTCAACGCAATCGAAAGGAGCTAATCCTCGACGTGAATGACGCAGCTCCAGGTGCGCGTTCGCTCGTAGGAAAAACGCTCGCGGCGATTTTCGAGCAAGATAATGACCACGCCTTCTTCTCCCCAGATTTCGTAATCGGGAAATGGAGTCTGATTAGTAAATTTTTCAATGCAGGTAACTTCATAAAAAGTGTTTCGGATGATGGTCAACTTTCCCTCCAAGCCGCAGGACGGGGTTTTGATGAAGATCTTGTGGGGCTATATCTCGCGATTGTCGAATCCGGTCCCGATGATGTCGTGTTTCGGAAGTGGTGCGTGAAAGAACTTCGGAATGTGGGGGCGGATGCGTGGCGCCAAGAGATTGAGACTCCTGGAATATTGCTTGCGCTGGCGGACGCATGCGCACGCAAAGGTGTAGGGCCCGCACTTACGAAGCCTTTCCGAGAAGCACTGCTCGCAATTGCCGCCGAACTCGGGTCCAATGACATTGAAACCCCACCGGCTATCGAGAACATGCCGACGTATATAGACCTACTGGATACGTCGGAGCGGCTTGTCTTTGGTGATAAGCTCTACGAGCTTCTCCAGGGGAATCCCGGTCAGATCGGCAAACCGTTTTTTTCGATCTTCGGAAAAGAGATATCACCTGCACGTCTCCTCCGAGATCCTCTTCTCTATACGAAGGTTCTGGAACCAATGGTTGAGAATCGGAATGCTTCCGGTTTGGAATGGGTCCGCGACCAGATCGCCGCCGAATTGAAGATTTTCACCGATATGCAGATAGAATACCGAGAGGTGTTCGTACGACTGCTGAAAAAAGAGCTTCTCGAAGCCCCCGAAGACGAGGCACATATTATCCTTTTTGATATCGCGAGGATACTGAACGTCCACCCTGACGAACCAGTATCAGCCGGGGAATCATCCTCCGAGAATTAAGCGGGGGAAAAACAACGCTATCCTCAAGATTGAGCGGGATGCGATGGCTTGTATCTTGATTGTGTGCGTCGCTTAGCTATTCAGATGGAGCAGGGCCAGAAGGTCGTAAAAAAGTCGAGGTCTCCCTACACATCAGCGTTTTTTACAGGAGATGACGATGTTGGTTAAAGAACGGGATAACCATGTCGCCGATATTGCCGAATTACAACGTCTTCTGGATGGTCAGATTACGGCCAAACAACGGTTTCTTATAGAACGAGAATTAAAGTGCATCGGCTCCGGCGCGCGGGGGGAGGAGAACTCAGCGTACTATATCGATTTTCGGTACAAGGACAGCTCGAACTGGGCCATTATTCACGATTTAAGGCTGGAATACAGGGGATTCGTCGCCCAGATCGACCACTTGCTGATCAATCGATTCCTCGAAATATATGTGCTCGAATCCAAAAACTACTATTACGGGATTAAGATTACCCCTGAAGGTGAATTCCTAGCATGGAACGGCAAGACTCTTGTTGCACTTGAGTCTCCCATCGAACAAAACAAACGCCACATCGATCTTCTGGAGAAAGTAATCCAGCAGCCCGGATTTTTACCAACGAAACTCGGTTTCATCCTTTCGCCATCATTCCTCAACTATGTCGTGGTGGCACCTAACAGTCGCGTCGACCGGCCTGCGATGGCCAAGTTCGACACAAGTATGGTGATCAAGGCGGATGCCTTCGTTGCGGCCATCGAAAAAAGACTCGCCAGCACTACACCCGTAGGGGTTATCTCATCCCTAGCAAAGATGGTCACCCAGGAGACACTTGATACCTTCGCTCGGAGATTGGTTAGGCTTCACAGACCATCACAGATAGATTACGCGGCAAAATTCGGTGTCAATGTTGTAGGCGCACCTACCTCTAAAGAACATCTTGAGGTTTTGGAGGGACCTGATCAGAAGTCCACTGGTGTCACGCCAATTCCCAAACCGAAACCCATCGAACCAAATAACGGGGCAAACGCTTCCAGTAGCGATGCCGAAAAGAAGATCGCGTGTGAAAAATGCGGTGCTGCTGTGGACGCAAAGGTGGTGTTCTTCTGCCGGATGAATAAGAAAAAGTTTGATGGGAAAATATTATGTCGCTCTTGTCAAAAGGCATCATGAAAGATCCCTCGTTTAGCGGGTTGTAGGGGAGATGTCCCCGCCGAATAAGTCCGCCTACCTGAGCAAGTCGCTCTACATGCGGGGCCTCCAGTGTCATAAGTCCCTGTATCTCGACCGGCATCGACCGGAGCTTCGTGGCGAGCTGTCGCCGGAGCTCGAGGCGCTATGGGCGAGCGGGCACGAGGTCGGCGTGTACGCCCATATGCTGTTCCCCGGGGGAGTCGTCGTTCCCTTCGACGGGCTGACCAAGGACGAGCAGCTCGCCAAAACCCGCGAGGAGATCGACCGCGGGACGAAGGCCATCTACGAGGCGACCTTTTCCCACGACGACGTTTTCGTGAAGGCGGACATCGTCGTCCGGAATCGCGGCTACTGGGACCTGTACGAAGTGAAGAGCTCCACCTC
>JACRIR010000188.1 GCA_016215705.1 Candidatus Poribacteria bacterium
CTAGTCGTGGCAGGTAATGTGTTTTTTCGACGTGTTGATCGATATGAACTAGGTAGGCCTTGAGGGATTTCTCCACATATTGTTGCGCATGAAAGCACATGGTGTCGGTTGTCGGCGGGTCCACCCTGAGCATGGTTTCCGCAGTTCGCAAATCATTATTGGCCTTCTGCAACCAACGTTCGATGGCTATCTTCTTGAGATCATCCATAACACACCACGCCTCGTTCTGAAACCTCACGGGCAAGAGTGTTGGCCACCCGTCTCTGGCTATCAAGCTCCTCGGTTGAGAGAACAAACACGTCGAGAGAGAAATCAGGGTGCTCGAAAAGCCTGTGGATCGCGAGTTGGATTTCGCGCTTTGTCCTATAACCATCATAAACGACAACCAGGTCTATATCTCTCTCGGGGTCGGACTGCCCCATTGCTCTGGAACCGAACAAGATGATCTTATTCGGTCTTATGTTCTCGGCGATTGTCCGAACAACCTTCTCTACGGTTGGGTCAAGAACACGTTCTCCGACATCCTGCATGTGGCCTCCGTCGCGTAGACAGAAATCTCTCCAGATTCGTCTATAAGGATATATTCCATATTATCATACTCAAACGGGACAACGGCATCAATGCGCTCGAGGTGGACGCAGCGCCATTGTCTTTCCTTTTCCGGATTTTACCTTTCGCTTTTTCCCTTCCTTATGAGAGTATTACCACGGCGGGGCGTGGTTAATTGTGAAAGAAACAGGTTCAAGTGAATATAGCGGCTAAATCCCCCCTACCCCCCTTTGCAAAGGGGGAATTGAAGAAGAAGAGAAAGAAAGGAAGAAAACAAAGGGGGAGCATGAATTACCCTGTACTCCTACCATCACTTTCTTGAATTCTTGTTGTGATTTTCATGAAACATTGCTTGGAACTTACACGGGGGCAATGAATCGCGCCGCTACGGACAAGAATGAAGAAAATCGGGGACACGATGTCGCATCGTGTCCCCGATTTTCTGAGGCGCGATGCATCGCGCCCGACATTGCGCGGTGTTGTGCGGTTTGGTTGCGGCTATGCTGCGCTATGGCATCAAGATATGCTATGATACGAACGCGCCAAGTGAAGATTGAAGAACGGGGCGGCTATGCTGCGCTATGTTATCATGATGTGCTATACTTGACACTTGCATGGCCCGATAGGAGTTGGGGCAAGCGAAACCCTCACAATTGGTAAGGGATATACCGATATTTCCGCAGACTTGCACGGTCCGATAGGGGTTGGGGCAAGCGAAGCCGTCGTGCGATGAAATTCATGGACTCCCACTTTCGCGGGAATGGCAAAAAGAGCGGCGATGACAAACCGAGTTCCCGCTTATCGAAAGGCGCTGTGATATGACGTTTCTGGGCAATGCGCTCGCCACCGGCATCGGGACGGTCCCGCATACCGACCCCGAGCGCGCCGCGAAGCTGATTCTTGAGAGTTTCGCCGACATACCGTTCTGGCCGCAGCTCAGCCGCAGGCGATTTGTCGAGCAGATGCTTGTCCAGTTCACGGAGAAGATGCCCGGCATTTGTGTCGACGAGGCAGCCCGCCGGTTGAGTTATGCAACTCCGTCGCCGGATGCGCAGGCCGAGTTCTACGAGAATTATCTTGCCTCGAATGTTGATTATTTCCGAGTATCGCCCGGATACGCCGCAGGGTTGTATGCTTTTCTTGAAGCTCTCCGCTCGAGCGGATGTTCGGCGCCTGTTTTTCTAAAAGGCCACGTTGTCGGCCCGGTTACCCTCGGCCTCAGCGTTCAGGCAGAGAACGGTTACAGCCTGATCTATGACGAAGCCGCGACGGACATTGCCATTAAAGGTCTCGAGATGAAAGCGCGCTGGCAGGCAAAACTTTTCGAGGATGCCGGCTCTGCTCCCATAATCTTTGTGGATGAGCCTTATCTTTCAAGCTTCGGCTCTCCGTTCAGTAGTCTCACTCGCGAACGTATTATTAAAATCCTGAACGAGTTCATTCGGCCGATACAAGCGGCGGGAGCGAAGGTAGGCGTGCACTGCTGCGGCAACACCGATTGGTCTATTTTGTTTGAGACCGACATGGATATCGTAAACTTCGACGCCCATGAGTATTTTGGAGGCTTCGCCTGTTTCGACTCGCATATTGCGAAGTTTATCGAGCGCGGCGGCCTTATCGCATGGGGCATCGTTCCAACGGTCGCATTCACGGGCGCCGAGACCGCGTCCCTGCTTGCCGACAAACTCAGCGAGCAAGTAAAGGCGCTTGCATCGAAGGGGATCGGCGAGGGCCTGCTGTGGCAGCAGTCGCTAATAACTCCGAGCTGCGGGGTGGGGCCGGTGACGGAGGAGAAGAAAGCAGAGAGAATCCTCGCGCTTGCGTCGGAGGTCTCGCATGAGATTCGCAGCCGGAAGAAGCTGGGGTAAAACTCCCGGTTCATTGTTCATGGTTCATGGTTGAAGAGGCAAGAAGCTCGCCGTTGTTTCCCTTAATTCGGGGACAAGATGCGGCATCGTGTCCCCGAATTAAGGGGCGTTTCCTCCACGATTGATCACGCTATGCCGTGGTCAGACGCTTAGAATGACATGTGTTGTCACGGTCTTTGTGGATACTTATGCGATACTATTTGCGAAACGTTGTTGTGACTGTGCTCATTGTGATTCTGTTGACGGCGGCCTCCGGATGCGGACAACCGAAGACGGGCGGAACGGAATCAGCAGCCAAACCGCCTTCCTCCCCGGAGCGTCCGGCGCGGATAGTATCGATGGCGCCGAGCATTACCGAGGTGCTTTTTGCGCTAGGCCTCGGGCCGAGGGTAGTGGGCGTGAGCGATTTCTGCAACTATCCCCCCGAGGCGCTGACGAAAAAAAAGATTGGGGGAATTGTAAACCCGAGCATAGAAACCATGATTGCGATGAACCCGGACCTCGTGATCGGGCTTCCGAGTCCGGCCCAGGAGAGCCTGCATCATTCGCTCCGCGTACTCGGCATCCGGGTGTTTACTTTTCCTAACGACACAATCGCAGACATGTATAACATGATTCAAACAATTGGCAAAGAGACCTCGACGGAAAAGGCCGCTGACGAGTTGGTTGGCCGCCTGAAAGCGAAATTCTCCGAAGTGAGCGGTGAGGTTGCGTCTCAGCCACGGAGGAAGGTCATGTTTGTCGTTGGCGTGGACCCTCTCTTCGTGGCGGGCAGGGGCACGTTTATCGACGAACTCATCGGCATGGCGGGCGGGAAGAACATTGCGACCGACAGCATCTCAAAGTATCCTCAACTCGGCATCGAGGAAGTGGTCGCGCGAGCGCCCGAGGTGATATTGTTCACGGCTCTCAATCTCAATCCGACACCGGAGCAAGACGCGGAAGCGAGAAAGCTGTGGGAAAAATACCCTTCGATTCCTGCCGTCAAGGAGGGGCGCATCTACGGGCTTAACGCCGACCATGTGACGCGCCCGGGCCCGCGGTCCGGCCTCGGGGCCGAAGAGATAGCCCGCGCGATTCATCCCGAAGTCTACGACGGAGGAGAGCAAACGCGATGAAGCGGCTGACCGCGAAACGGTGGTTTGCCACAGTTGGAGTCTTATCGGCGCTTGCCCTTCTCTCGATTGTTGTATGCGCGCTCATCGGGCCGACTCCGCTCGACCTCAGACAGGCATTCGAGCAATCTCTTGTGCCGAATCCGCAGGCCAGGATTCTCTTCGGCATCCGGCTTCCGCGAATTCTGTTGGCCGGGCTGATAGGAGGCGCGCTCGCAGGCGCAGGCGTCGTCTTTCAGGCGATCCTGCGAAACCCGCTCGCCGAGCCGTACGTCCTGGGTGTCTCAAGCGGGGCGGCGCTGGGAGCGGCAGTGGGCATTCTGGCGGACGCGCAATACACGATCCTCGGCTACAACGCCATGACGGTGTGCGCGTTTGCAGGAGCTTTGCTGACCATACTGTTTGTTTATGCAATTGCGCAGAGCTACGGGCGCGTCATAACGCATTCGCTGCTTCTCACGGGTGTCATCGTCAACTACGTAATAGCGGCGCTCATAATGTTGATAACGTCTCTTGTGGATTTCTCGAAGGCGCGCGACATTATTTTCTGGCTCATGGGCAATCTCGATAAGATAGAGTACCGATATTCCACGATCCTCATAAACTGCGCTTATATTCTGACCGGACTGGGCGTGCTTTTGTGGTATTCCCGCGACCTGAATCTGTTGAGCTTAGGAGAGGCTTCCGCAGGCCAACTCGGTGTCGAGGTGGAGAAGCTCAAGAAAATAGCTTTCGTGGCCACTTCACTGATAACGGCGGCGGCGGTGGCCGAGGGCGGGCCCATCGGGTTTGTCGGTCTTATCATGCCTCACGCGATGCGAATGATATTGGGACCCGACCACAGGCTGCTGTTGCCGGCGGCTTTCCTCGGGGGCGGCATCTTCCTGATACTGTCAGACACGGTGGCGCGAGTCGGCATCCGTGGCAGCGAGATTCCGGTGGGTGTCATAACGGCTTTGTGCGGCGGTCCTCTGTTCATTTTTCTTTTGCGGAGACAAATAAAAAGGACGGGGTGATAGACTTGGCGACAACGTCGGTGAAGATCATCGAGACCATGAGACAACTGGCGCCGCCTCACCTGGCGCTCGAGGGCGACAACATCGGGCTTCAAACGCCGTGCGCCTCGCGAATAGACCGGGTGATGCTCGCTCTCGAGGTCGACACGCGCGTTGTCAGGGAGGCGAAGAGAAGAGGGGCGGGTCTCATTATTGCGCATCATCCCGTCATTTATCGGAAACTTGAAAGAATTACCGATACCGACATTTCCGAACGAGTGCTGGTCGCAGCCATCCGCAACGAGATCGGCATCTTCGTCGCGCACACAAACCTCGATTGCGCGCCCGGGGGCGTGAACGACGTGTTGGCGCAGCGGCTCGAGCTTCGCAACGTGCGACCGCTCAGGGTCTCTCACAAGGAAAAGACCCATAAGGTGGCCGTCTTTACGCCCGAGGCGCACGTGGACAAAGTTCGCGCGGCGATGTGCGACGCGGGCGCCGGCCGCATAGGTGAATACAGTTATTGCAGCTTCGAGACGCCGGGCACGGGCACGTTCATTCCATCGAAAGACGCAGCGCCCTTTTCGGGGACGGCGGGCGTACTCAACAAAGAGCGCGAATTGCGCCTCGAGGTTCTCGTTCCCGAGGGTTTGTTGACGAATGTTCTCGCGGCGATGAAAATCGCTCATCCTTATGAAGAAGTCGCATACGACGTATATGAGCTTTCGAATCCGGGCCGCTCATTCGGTATGGGCCGGGTCGGTGAGCTTCCCGAGGCGGTCTTGTTCAAAGATTACGTTGATCTGGTCAAGAGGAGACTCGGAGTGAAACGAGTAAGGGTCGTTGGCCGCGGACAGGCGAAGATAAAGCGCGTCGCCGTATGCGGGGGCGGGGGCGGCGACGTGATTACCAGTGTGCTTGCCGAAAAAGTGGATGCATTCGTCACGGGAGAGGTGAACTACCATAAGATGCTGGTTGCCGACGCATCGGGCCTGTACGTGGTCGAGGCCGGGCATGGCGCAACCGAGCGCATTGTGATGCCCGTGCTGGCCGAGAATCTGCACCGCAAGATTGCCGATGTCGACATCATTCTTTCCCGGGTCAAGACCGACAGGTCTGATTGGGTGTAGCGCTGCCGGGGGAGGCGTTCATGGTTTATGGTTCGTGGTTCGTGGTCGGCGAAAGGGGAAAGGGCAAAGGCGCAAGGGAGAGCATAAACAGAAATAGGCGAACGCCCAACCAAAAAAGAAGAGCAATCCGCAGATTGCGCTGATTTGCACTGATTCAGGGAAGACGAAGAAGAAAAAGGAAAAAGAGTTGGGTCACGAATGACGCGAAATTTGTGAATAAAGAAATTCACTGATTTGGACTGATTTCCGCAGATTCTTGAGGAAGCGAAGAGAGAGTCGTGACATAGATTCGAGTTTAGAACGCGAGTAGTACAGTTGGCCCGCCGCAGGTGGGTTAGGTGGTCCTGCGCCCGTTTGCCGATTACGGGACAGTCTCCAGGGGGAATCATACGCGCGAGGATCATGAATAGAACTCATGCAACCATGCGCTAAAATGCGGACAGTCACACATTCGCCCGAACAGACGATGGCGCTCGGTGAGACTTTCGGGCGACTGCTGGGCAGGGGAGACGTTGTCGCGCTCATTGGTGATCTCGGGGCCGGCAAAACTGTTTTTGCGCAGGGGCTGGCGAAAGGACTCGGAGTAAGTCCGGACGAATACGTATCCAGCCCTTCGTTCACTCTGGTGAACCAGTACAAGGGGAGGGTCCCGGTCTTTCATGTGGACACCTATAGGCTGGCGTCCGAAACTGAAATGGTGGCGCTGGGATATGAGGAGTATTTTGATCCGAACGGAGTCACTATCATCGAGTGGGCGGATAAGGTTCGCAGCCTGCTTCCCGAAAGACACATCACTATCCGTTTCAAGCTTCTTGGCCCCGCGATACGCGAGATGGAAGTCGAACTAGTGGGTTCATGGCCGACTCAACAGGCAAAAGAAATCGTTGAAGCCCTTGGTCCTTTTATGAATTCAAAATAAAAACGTCCGGATTGGACTTTTTGAAGAATCTCTGGTACTATTGAAGGACTGGAAAATAAGGAGATTTCCCCGCATGGTCGCTGTGGTGGATCATGGGCGAGCATGTGAGAGGGACAATTCTCTTTAATTTGAAGAATATTCAATATCCTACGAAAAAGGGGTGAACTAAAACCACATGGCAAAAGTAGAGGTAAATGGAGACCTGGAGAGAGCGCTGAAGAGATTCAACAAGAAGGTTACTGACGAGAGAATATTGACCGAATACAAGAAGCGCGAGCATTTCATTAAGAAAAGCCAACGCAAGAAGCGGTCTATGAAGGCGCGTTGATTCCGGGCCGAACAACAGGAGAATGAAAGAAACAGGGTACGCGAACTTCGCAGTTCGGGAAACATTAGCGTAGTTCTTTTGACCCCCGTCTCGCTGAGACGGGGGTTTTTTGTCGATTTCCAAGGCTCAACAAAGGAGAGTTTTGCGATGAAGACGCTCACATTCGAGAAGGATGGCCATATCGGACTTATCACGTTGAATCGACCGAACCGCCTCAACGCGCTTTCATACACGTTGGTGAGGGATTTACACGAGATGTTCAACAAGCTTGATGAAGACCTCGAGACGCGCGTGGTGGTGCTGACGGGTGCGGGAAGAGGGTTTTGCGCGGGGGCAGACTTAAAGGGCGGCGATGCCGAAGGCGCGTGGGATGAACGTCTCGGGCCGATACAAATGCAGTATCGTCTCCAGCAGGGGTATGCCTCCCTTGTGGTCAGGATGCGGCAAATACCTCAGCCTATCATTGCCGCAGTCAATGGGCCTGCCGCCGGCGGCGGATTCTGCCTGGCGCTCGCTTCGGATGTGAGATACGCCTCGGAGTCCGCGCGCTTCAACTGCGCTTTCATCAAGCTGGGGCTCTCGGCGGGCGAAATGGGCTCGTCATATTTCCTTCCCAGAATAATCGGAGCCTCCAAAACTGCCGAACTCATGTACACCGGTCGCATTATCGACGCGAAGACGGCGCTCGAGATCGGCCTTGTTTCAAAAGTGGTTCCCGACGGAGAAGTCGTTCAAGCTGCGAAAGAGCTTGCCCGCGAGATGCTCACAAACGCTCCGCTTGCGCTCCGCATGACAAAGGAGGTCTTCAATTTCGGCCTCTGCGCGCCGAGCCTCGAGCACCAGATTCACATGGAGAACCGGACGCAGGTCGTCAACTTC
>JACRIR010000189.1 GCA_016215705.1 Candidatus Poribacteria bacterium
GATTGCAGCGGGACATACTCGCCGAAGGGGGCGAGATGCCTTTTGTCGTAAGACCCGAGAATGCGGGCGTCCGGCGAGATGAGATAGGAGGAGTTATAGTACCGGCCTTCATCATCCGACGCTTCTCCGGCCTCGTAGCGTTCGCTTCCCACAAGAAGGTAAATGCGCTTCGAGCGGACCATTTCGGCTATCCTGCCGAAGTCTTCGGAGAGTCCCGCATAGATGGCGCTTTCCGGCCACACAACCAACTCCGCCCCTTTCGCCACTGCGAGTTCAGTCAGCCTTTCCTGGACGCCCAACATGTGTCCGGCGTATTCGTAGCTCCATTTGACATCGAGCGAAAAGTTCGGCTGAATCACGCCGACACGCAGAGAAGAGGCCATGTCGGGCTTTCCCATGCGAGCCTTGCCCCACAGCGGCACAACGATTGCCAACAGCGCAATCGCGATTCCAGCAGATAGCGCGCGCCTCCGGTCTTTCCTGTTCCAATAAAGAAAACAGATCAGGACATTTATCAGAACCACGTAGAAACTCACGATGTAGACCGAGCCGACCGAGGCCAACTGGGCAACCGGCAGGTTGTTCCATTGGGTGTAGCCGAGCGAGCCCCATCCGAAACCGGTGAAAATGTGGTTGTGCACATACTCCATCAACACCCACAGCGCAGGGAGTCCGACAACTGATGCGGCAGGGGCCCGTCTCTCAAAGAAACGCTGGCTTACGGCTATGAGGCCCCAGAACAGCGAGAACGAAAAGAACAGCAGTGTGACACCTGCGATGACTATCGGGCCGACCCAGTACGTGAGCGAGAGGAACCAGGAGAACGTGAGGGCGTAAAAGACCATGCCGGTCAGCGTGCCTCCGGCGAATGCCGCCCGATATCCTTTGTCTCGCAGCCAGAGCAGCAGCGGCACGAGCCCGACGTAGGCAAGCGGCCATAGGCTCGCCGTCGGAAACGCGAGTGTGAGCAGGACTCCGGAAATTAAGGGCGGAATAATGTTACGCGGTTTCATGGGATTCTAATATGTTCTCCCTTGGAGCGCCAGTGTTTTTGTGCGTAGTTCATTCATTATATCAAAAGAGGCATTCTTATCCACAGAGGCATTCTTATCCACAGATTCACGCGGATTTGAAGAAGAAGAAAAGAAAATCGCGACAGGGATTCGTGATTTCGACAGTGAGCAGTGGAGACAAACTCACAAATGATGAAGCATGAGTGAGAAGGGGCGAGGGGACTTTTGGTTGAGAAGGGTTGTTGACCGCAAGGTCAAAGATCCGAGTGTCGGAGTGCAACCCGGGAAAGCGCTCTTGCGACGTCTTACTTGGTTGATTTTGTGCATGAAATACGGCTTTCATATCACTGTTTTCCTTTGTAACCTGTTGGCGCACAAGTGTGTGACGCAAGTGACGCAAAGAGCCCCTCGATGGCACAAATCCTCCTAAGAAAAAAATATAGGCGGTAGGTGAACGCCTGGCGGCTGACGCCCGGGTTTTTGGTTTTTGGATTTTGGATTGAAAAGAAGAGAGGACGCGAATGCCGAGAATGTGCAAAGCGCGGTGTGAATGGCAAGAATTCATGCGCAATTCTTCCGTTCTTCCTTTGTAAGCCCTTGTGGTACAGGGATATGACGCATATGACACAAGCGTGACACAAAAACCCGATGAAGGTCGGGGAGGCAAAAGGCGAAAGGGCAAAGGCGAAAAAGGATATGTAAAAGAAGCATTGACAAAGACTTCTGAAGCCTGTGCATGCTCGGCTTGGAGCGCTTTTTGGGGAAAAATATGACGCATATGACGCAACGACGCAAGTTTTCGTGTTTCTTCTACAAATGCAGTTTGGCACGATTTGTTACGCATATTATATTGAGCCGCAGAGGACCCGGAATTCACCGAGAGATTCTTTTTCTGCGGTTGAGCAGACATAACCCGTCGAAGGCGCCAAGAGAGCTGCTTTTTGGCCGGGTTGCATTTGAATCGGGTCATTGCTCCGGCTATTTGCTTTGTCAGTATAGTGGTCATCATGTTCCCCTTTGTGAACGCGGAAATCTCATACGAGAACAGGTTGAAACCTTCCTTTCATAGTCAGCCGCGCCGCAGGCGCGGTCCGGCGCTCTGTGGCGAATGGCTTTGTTGCCGATGTCCGTTTTGTAGTGTACAGTCGGCTGGAGGACCGGTCAACGAACTTTTTGTTAATTTTTAGGGCGAATTTTGGAACACGAATGATACGAATGGGATACGAATGGAACAAATTGTACGACAAAAGCTCTTGGGCAAACCGCAGAGGGCGCCGAGGTCACAGCGCCGAAACCAACGGATTTCACTGATTTTGGGGGAAAAAGAAGAAGAAACAAAAAGAAGCATTTTTAACCGCCGATGCACGCCGATGAACGCGAGAAGAGGAAATCACGACGAAAATTCACGATTTCGAACGTGAGTAGTACAACGCCGAAACCAAGGAAGAAGCGGCGGGGACTGCCGACGAGTGTTTCCCTTCAGACAGGATTCACAGGATTCTTATGCTCAATCTTGTAAATTACTCCCACCATTGGGGCCACCATCGCGGACAACAGTTTGCCGCCCTCATTTCTTTGAAGGCCGCTTTGGTATCATGGATGAGCAGGGCACGCCTGACTGGCAAAGTCCGCAGCCGGCCTCTTCATCGATATCGAATTCTTTCCGCCATTCTTCGGTGCATTTCATGACTTGAATGCCGCATTTCATCTTGTCGTGACCCGACTCGGAAAGCGCCCCGGCGGGGCAGCGCTTTATGCATTCACCGCACGTTCCGCTGTTGTAAAAGAGGCAGTTTGACTGGTGGTTTTCATAAGTGCGGGGACTGGGTTTAAGCTTCATGTTGACGATGACGCTGCCGACCCTGTGCGCAATTCCTCTGGGGGTTATCAATCCATCGTTGAGGCTGAACGTGCCGAGGCCTGCCGCATAGGCCGCATGGCGCTCCGACCAGTTCGATGTGAGACCGACACGCTCGTCAACCAGGATCTGCCAGTAGTTTGAGAGCGTCGGCGCGAGCGCGAGAAAGCCATCTTTCTTTAGGATATCTGCGACGTGGCGCCGCAGCAGCTTGTTGTGCTTCTCGCCCATTTCGCGTGTCATTGCCCACCGACGTGAAGGAAATTCCTTCTGCTTCGCGTTGCTTTTAACGGTTTCTTTCATTATCGGCAAAACCCATGCGATAATGCTGATGCTCTTCAGACTCCCCTCATATTTCTCATCCTTCGCAAGCTGTTGCATAAGGTCCCTGGGCTTCCAGTGAAAATCACCTACTACCTCCTTGTATGTGTCGAATATCTCGTCATCGCCATCTGCGAAGCCGATCAGTGGTTCATCGAACATTGGCGAGTTGTCTATCATAGTGAAACGATTGGCCTCATTCTCA
>JACRIR010000190.1 GCA_016215705.1 Candidatus Poribacteria bacterium
AAGAAACGTACCCTAATCAAACACAAACAACTTTAGACAAATTGCGACATCTTTAGACGGCGGTAATAAAGACGGAATATTCTTAAAAATAAACACTGTTCAGTTTTCGCAATATTGCCGCCGATTTCACAAAGCAATTGCCGCTGCTCTCCAGGACAACTGAAGTCCCAAAATCTCAGCAACGGAAAGGCCGACACCTCCGCCGCGGCAATTCACAAACCAGGAAATTCCCGACGGCTGGAGCGGCGAACGCTGTCTTGATCTCTCTCCTTGCAATTCGCCGGTGAAAGCGATAAAATTAAATGGTAATTACTCTAATGCCATCCCGCCGAATCCCCAGCAATGAGCCCGTTCGGAGAGGTGTGTTGTCTCAGTCAATTATGGCAGTTCTTCTTGCAGAAGCTGGCCCCGCGCCTGCCCAAACGAGGGGCAACCACGGAGGGTTGTCCTGCAAAGTGTCACAAATTATCAAGGACCATGAACCATAAACCATGAACCGACTTTATCGGGAGACATACATCGGATGAGAGAGGCAAAACTCAACTTTCCATTTACTGCCATTGTCGGACAGGAGAAAATGAAACTGGCGCTCGTCCTGAACGCCATCAACCCAAAACTTTCCGGAGTGCTCATTCGAGGGGAGAAGGGCACGGCAAAATCGACTGCTGTCCGCTCCCTCGCGGTACTCTTGCCGAGCCTTAAGGCTGTCAAGGGCTGTCCATTCCACTGTGACCCCGACGATTTTCACAAGATGTGTATTCAATGTCGCGACAAGCTTCGTGAGAAAACAGAACTTGAGGCCGAAGAAAAGCAGACTCGAGTCATAAACCTTCCCGTGAACGCCACTGAGGACAGGGTTGTCGGCACCCTCGACCTCGAACACGCCATAAAGAAGGGCGAGAAACGGTTTGAGCCCGGCGTGCTTGCCGACGCGAACAGGGGCATCCTGTATGTGGATGAAGTAAACCTCCTGGATGATCACATAGTTGACGTGCTGCTGGATTCTGCTGCGATGGGCGTCAACTCGATCGAGCGTGAAGGGGTTTCTTACACCCACCCTGCCGAATTCATCCTGGTCGGCACGATGAATCCGGAGGAGGGTGAGCTCAGGCCCCAGTTATTGGATAGATTCGGCTTGTGCGTGAATATCGAGGGTATCTCGGAACCGGAGCAACGGGTCGAGGTCGTCAAGAGGTGGGTCGCATTCGAGGATGATCCCAAAGCGTTCATCAAGGAATGGACAACCGCCGAGCGTGAGCTACGTGATCGCATTGTTCACGCGCGAGAGATTCTGCCGCGGGTCCGGATTTCTGACGAGATGTTGGACAAGATTGCGCACATATCGATAGAGATTGGCGTGGACGGTCACCGGGCCGACATAATCATGATGAAAACGGCAAAGACGGTCGCTGCGTTTCATCGGCGGACCGACGTGACTTGTGAGGACCTTGAGGAGTCGGCTGACATGGCGCTGCAGCATCGCGTAAGGCGCAAGCCGTTCGAGGATATCGTGCTCGACCGCGAGCGCATCGCAGCCGTGCTGAAGCACAACGTATCAGTGGCGCAATCATGATCTCTATTGCGGACACCGTGCCGCAAGCGAGGGCAGCCGCGGACCGCGCGGCTCGTGCGACACAATGACAAACTTAATTGGGAACACCATGCCGCGCAGTGTCCCCAATTGAGGCTGAGACATGATGAAGAAGAGCAAAAGAAACGGTTGGGAAGCGCTCGGGAGGCCCGTGTATCCATTCACGGCTATTGTCGGGCAAGAGGAGTTGCTTCTCGCGCTCGTTCTGAACGCAATCAATCCCTCGCTTTCGGGCGTGCTCGTGCGTGGCGAGAAGGGTACGGCCAAGTCAACCGCTGTCAGGGCGCTTGCAGACCTCTTGCCGGAGGTCGAAGTCGTTGCGGATTGCCCGTTCGGCTGCCATCCGAGGGAAAAGGAGAGAATGTGTCTGGCGTGTCGCGAGCGGCTCTCCCGAAATACTGAGTTTCCGGTCGAGACTCACAAAGTGCAAGTGATAAACCTGCCGGTCGGCGCGACCGAAGACAGGGTGGTAGGCTCAGTCGATTTCGAGCATGCTCTGCGCGCCGGCGAAAGGCGGGCCGAAATGGGAATTCTTGCGGCCGCAAACCGGAACATTCTCTATGTTGACGAAGTCAATCTTCTCGACGACCATATCGTAAATCTGCTTCTCGACACAGTCATCACCGGCATAAACATCATCGAGCGCGAAGGTATTTCGTTCGCGCATCCGTCCGAGTTCGCGCTCGTGGGCACGATGAACCCCGAAGAAGGCGAGATCAGGCCGCAGTTGCTCGACCGGTTCGGCTTGTGCGTCAGCATCGAAGGGATTGCTGACGCCGATTCGCGAGTCGAACTCATGAAACGCCGCGAAGAGTTCGATACGGACCCCGTCGCTTATCGGGAGAAATGGGCGATTGCGCAAGAGGCGATGCGGGCAAGGATTCGAAGGGCTCGTGAGTTGCTCCCCCTCGTGTCCGTCTCGAATGAGACGCGCGCGTTCATCTCGCAGATATGCTTGCTCAACAAAGTGGACGGCCACCGGGCCGACATCTTCCTCGAAAAAACCGCGAAAACGATAGCCGCGTTCAACGTCCGCCTATCTCCGACCCTCGAGGACATGAGCCAGGCGGCAAAACTCGTGCTGCCGCATCGCTCGCGTAAGGTTGATCTGCCCAAGAAAACCCTCGAGGATTTCCAGCGCATGCTCGCAGAGGAACTCGCAAAGGAGGAACGCCGCAAGAACGGGAAAGGCGGTCTCGAGGAAACAGACGCCGATGCCACCGAGGTCGATGCGGAACAAGTGTTGCTGTCAGACGATTCATCGTTCGACGGCGGCGACGCGGCCAGTGGCGCGAGCGCGGCTGCCGGCGACGAGAACCAGCAAGCGCCCGATTTCGGCGGAAACCTCGAGGACGGCGCGGAAACCGACAAAGTGGGCTGCGGAAGCAGGTCGCGCGACAAGAACTACAGGGAGCGCTTGTTCGGAATTGGCGAGACGTTCAGGGTGCCGTCTCTTCTCATCGAGAGGGACCGAACCACGCGCAAGAAGAGCGGGCGCCGCATGCCGACGCAGACGCTCCGGAAAACGGGCCGTTACGTGCGCAGCACCGCCGAAAGACGCAATGACGATCTCGCGTTCGATGCGACAATCCGCGCCGCAGCGCCCCATCAGAAAAGCCGTCCGAAACGCGATGTCGCCATTACCATCGAGGATTCCGATATCCGCGAGAAAGTGCGCCGGATGAAGTCGGGCTGCCTCATGCTCTTCGTCGTGGATGCAAGCGGCTCGATGGGCACCCGTTTGATGACCGAGACCAAGGCGGCGATGATAAGCCTCCTCCTCGACGCCTATCAACGGCGCGACAAAGTGGCGCTCGTGACGTTCAAAGGCGACTCGGCCGAGGTTCTGCTGCCGCCGACGAACAGCATAGACCTCGCCAAGAAGCTTCTCGAAGACCTGCCGGCAGGCGGCAAGACCCCCCTCGGCCACGGCCTGCTGAAAGCACACGAGCTTCTCATGAATCATTTGCGCCGCGAAAACCAGACGACGCCTCTCATGGTCCTTATCTCCGACGGAGAGGCCAACGTGGGCGTCAGGGCCGACAAATCCTACGAGGGCCCCGGCTATTCGGCGCTCCTCGATGAGTTGTTCGAGATCGCGAAAATGATACGGGAAGACAAGAGAATCAAGACCCTCGTCATCGATACGGAAGAAAAAAGATTCTCCGTTTTCCGCAATTCCGCCACCTCTCCCTCGATGGCCCAGCGAATAGCCGCCTCCATGGGCTCCTCCTACTGTAAGATCGAGGACTTCCGCGCGGGCGGCGTCGTCCGCGCCGTCAAAGAGCAAATGCGCTGAAAAATTCTCTTGACACCGGCATATCTCGCGAATATACTACTAAGTTAGTTGACTGACTTAATTAGTTCCTGTCGTTTTGAAACGAGTATGGTCAAAATAGTTTTTGCCCCGCAACGCCGCAAACGGATCATCTTCCTCATAGAGGCGAACTCCCTCTATCAACGGTAACTCATTTGGAGGCTGCTTTATGAGAAAAGCTCAGCAGTGGAGCCTGGCAATTGTTCTGGTATGCGCGCTCTCAGCCGTAGAGGCCGCCGCTTACGCCGCTTCGATGTTTCCGAAGAACTCACTCGTGCGCAAAAGGTGCATTGCCTGTCATATGCCCGATCAGAACGGCCGGCTCGAGGTCATCGAAGAAACCAGGAAAACTCCTGAAGAATGGAAAGTCGTCGTCGATCGGATGATCGCGATGGACGGCGCAACGCTCGACGACGCCGAGTTTCCTCCTGTAATCAAGGAACTGAGCAAGCACCTTTGTCTGACACCCGAGGAGATGGCCGAAGTAGCCTATCTAAACAGCGATGAAAACAGCCAGTACAGGGAAATACCCCGGAGCGATTTGGAAATGCAGATCATGGGCGCCTGCGCCCGGTGCCACACGTTCGGCAAAATAAAATCGCACAGGAACACGCTCCAGCAATGGGCGGAAGTGAGGAACCTGCATCTTGGGTACTATCCTACTGCCGTCTTCCAGATGAGGGAAATGGACTGGCCGAAGGTTTTCAAGGACCTGCTCGACCCTCTATCAAAACTCTATGCTTTTGAGGATCCCCGTTGGCATGAATGGATGAAAAACAGAAAAGAGCAGGATCTGACTGGCAAATGGAAAGTCGCCGGCTACCAGCCGGGCCTCGGATACTACGATGGAGCATACATTTTCAAATCGGACCCCGCCAGGGGAGAAGATGAGTATCGCATCGAGCGCGAGGTCAAATATGAGAACGGGACAACCCTCAAAATGACCGGCGAAGGGACGCTTTATAGCGAGTTTCATCTGCGGCTCTCATTTGCAGCGACCCCTCTGACCGGACGCGTCGAGGGTGTGTTCGATCTCGACGGCTCTCAAACGGGATTCAAGGGTAAGTGGTGGACAGTCGTTCAGGACTCCAACGCCTATGGGGACGAAACATTCTACAAGGTTGGCGGCGATCCCCGTCTTTTCGCGGTCTATCCGAAATCGATTCGCGCCGCCGATGGACTGAAACAGAAAATCACGCTTGTTGGAGTCGGGCTGTCCGCAAAAGTCACCGAGGCTGAAATCAGGTTCTCTGCATCGAATGTCAAGGTCTCAAAGATACTTAAGGCCGAAGATTCCAAAATCGTCTGCCAGGTGCAAGCAGCGAGCGTCGCCTCGACCGGTCCCGCAAAGCTGAGCGTAAAAGGGATTTCATGCGATGAGGCAATCACCATCTTTGACAAGATCGATGGCATAAAGGTGCTTCCCGAGCTTGGGCGCGCCCGCGTGAGCGGCGGCGCTGCTTATCCTCCTCAAGGTGTGCAATTTGTTGCCCGTGGCCTGAGCTTCGGCTCCGACGGTAAGCCTAACACCGATGACGACCTGGTTCTCGAGGCCGTGGACGCCACGTGGTGGCTCGAGGAAGAAGCTACCAGAGAAGGCGACGACGATCTGATGTGGTTACAGGCGCCAATCATGAACGGCCTTTATTCTCCTGTGACCACGTACGGACCCATAATCGGCAGAATGCAAAATCAGGAAGGCGTAGGACTAATTGCCGTCGGCGCCGCTTACACGGAAGGAACGCGCGAGCTAAAAGGCAGAGCGTTGCTGGCTGTAACGGTTCCGGATTTTATACCGCATATAAAGTAGGGCGCGCAATGGAACGATTCAGGGTCGCCGAAAACAGAGTGCTTGACGTTGACGGACACAGTTTCCTGTTTCTGGTCCGCGAAAACGCCATCTTCGAGGTTGCTCCCGAGATGAAGATTCTCCTCGACCGATGCTCGTCGAACGGCGACTTGAGCAGGGACGAAATCCTCGCTCGCATCGGCAGGTCTCCCGAAGATAGCGTCAAGACATTCAATGGACTCGTCCGCAGACGTGTCATCGAGACTAGAACTGACAAGGCTGCTTCTCCCACGGGCGCGCAAGCAACTGGATATTCAATCCCTATAAGCACCCTGGTGCTGCACGTCACAGATGACTGCAATATGGGATGTCTCTATTGCTACCGGCCGCCGCGCGAAAAGGCGAGCAATCGGCCGCCGGAAGAAAAAAGGATGATGACGCCCGAAGTGGCGGAGCGAGCCATAGACTTTCTGTTTGAGCGTTCGGGCAGTCTGAAGAAAATGGTCCTTGTATTCTTTGGGGGTGAGCCTTTTCTCAATTTTGACCTCATCCGCGTCGCCGTCAAGCACGCGAAACAAAAAGCGGAGGAGTCCGGAAAGAAGATCGATTTCGCTGTCACTACCAACGGAACCCTGCTCACGGACGCGGCTGTCCGGTTCATCCAGGAGAACGAGATCGGAGTCACCGTGAGCATCGACGGCTTCGAAAAAGCGCACGACCGCTATCGCCGTTTTGCCGATGGGTCGCCCTCATACAGCGCCATAGTCCCTAACGTGGCAGAGCTTGTTCGGGCGTCCGACCGGCGACCCGTCGTTGCCCGCGTGACCGTCGCCGGCGGTGCAGAAGACGTTCCTGTCATATTGGATCATCTCCTCGAAATGGGCTTCGCGGAAGTCGGATTCGCGCCGGTCACAACCTGTGATCCGTCGTATCAGCTTGACGACGACTGCATGAAGCAACTACTCTGCCGGTTCGGCGCACTCTCCGAAAGATTCCTGAGCGCAGCCGCGCACAGCGACTTCTTTGGATTCTCGAATTTGATTGATTTGCTTGTGGCCCTGCATGAGGGCGAGGTAAAGAGCTATCCGTGCGGCGCGGGCATTGGTCTCTTTTCGGTGGACCCCGAAGGACGGCTGTATCTTTGCCAGCGTCTTACGGGTGAAGAACGGTTCTGCATGGGTGACCTTACTCGAGGACTGGACGACTCGAAACTACGGATTTTCAGAGGGCAGGCCGAAGCCGATCGCAAGGAAGCGTGCGGGAGTTGTTGGGCGAGAACCGTGTGCGCCGGCGGGTGCTACCACGAGTCCTTGGTCAGAGAGGGGGACCTCACCGCGCCGAATCTGCACTACTGCGAATGGATAAAGTCGTGGCTCGAAATGGGCTTGCGAGTATATGGGCGAATCGCCCTAGACCGCCCTGAGTATCTGGATAAGCTTTCGATTATGCGGGGGCACGCGAGCGCTTGAGGGCATGAGCATTGGTTTGTGAGGGCGCAGCATGATGCGCCCCCGGAAAGAACTTGGACCTTCATGAGAATTGCTCTTTCTCGTGACTTCATCGAGGGAAACTCATGAAAACGGGGGATAACATGGAAGACGAAGGATTGAAAGCGGTAAACAAGAAAGCGAAGAAGCTGGAGGAAACCGAAGTGTTCGGGATGGCCGATGTAATGACTGGCATGCCGATTGGATGCACGACGGTATTTGACACGGGATGGGAAACGAATCCGCGTCCATATTTGCCCATCGGCAATTGCATGCCGAGCGCGCGCGATTGGACCTCATGCGCGGGCCCATGCTGGTGGCCCGCCCAGGTGCCCGACGGCATCATGCGGTTCCCCGGTTTCCATAATCAGTGCCGCGCTATCGAACGGGATTGGAGAAACCTTAATTTCGTTATCAAGAGATGATAAGAGGTGGCCTCTAATTTGGGGACACCAAACCGCATGGTGTCCCCCAATTACGGGATTCTTTGGGAGGAATGGCATGATGAAGAAAAAGCTGTTGGCGACCTTGCTGTTGGGGTGCATGGTAAGCTTCTCCGGTCTCGCTCGGGCCAACGACTTTATTTATGCACCCGTGAGCAACGCGCTGCAAATCATCGATTGCAGCAAAGACGCGGTAGTGAAAACAATACCGGCGTACAACGATTTCATTGCCAGCGCTGCGTATTCGCCCGACGGAAAGCGGTACTATGCATGCGGATGGCACTCCATCTACGTTTTCGACACGATGTCCGACAAACTGATAGACACGTACAACTTCTCGACAGAACTTAACAGGGTTACAATAGGTTCGGTTGCTGTCTCCACCGACGGCGCCAGACTGTACATTGCCGCGAGCATCGTGAAGAGGAAACAGAACATCCCTCGACTCAATGTTCTACCTCCCCAGGTTGTTGCATTCGACCTCAAGAAAAGACAAATAATAAAGAGCTATGAGGCGCCCAATGCCATCAGCGGTGTCTTCACGATACGCAAGGACCCCAATCACCTCATTCTTCTCGGCCTAGATGTCTATAAGCTCGACCTTCGGACGGGAAAAGTCGAAACGATCATGGGAATGCTCAACCCTGACAAAGGGCAAAAGGAAGTAAGAAATATTATTCTGAACAATGTCAATTCGAGTCCGGGTGACCACGGGCTGCTTGCCCTTCCATATTACTCATTCAGCGAAACCGCCAGGGGCATGGGCTACCTTATCATCGACACCAACACAGGCAAGCTGAGTCTCGTCAAGGGCGCTGACATCTGGTTTGCATACTCGGCGAAAGTGTCGCCGGACAAGAAGTACATCTATGCGGTTTTGGACGAACTCGTGAAAATTGACATGAAGACCGGTAAGACTATCAAATACACCACGGCAGAGAAAGGGACGTACACCGCCGTGGCTGTCTCGCCCGACGGGAAAAAGGTCTACGCTGGACCCTATGGCGCAGACATATCGGTTTATGACGCCGAAAGCTTGAAACTGCTGGGGGTTATTCCCCTCGAGGCCGACGGAAGGGTCTCGACGCTGATATCGCGCTGAAAAAAGGAGCATTGGAACCATGGACAAAGATAAACCGGCAGATAATAACCCATCACGACGTTCCGGTGTTACTAAGCTGAAATGGGCTGTAATCGTCGTGGCGCTTTTGATACCGGCGTCCATATTCGCCTCTCACGAGGTGGCAATCAGGTATTATCAAGAAGCGACCTGTTCGGCGTGCCATGAGATGAAAGACATCGTTCGGAAATGGAAAGATTCCGGTTCAGCCAAGAATCACAAGGATTGCATGGGCTGCCATTTTGATAAGGGATTCAACGGATGGCTCGCGATGAACAAGGCTGCCGCCGTCGAGTTTGTCGCTCACTTCAAGAAAAACTCTGAGGACCCGATCAAGCCCCCGGATGAACCACTTTTTTGGGACGGAGATAAAGAGCCGGGCTATTGGAGTCTCGTGCCAAATCACCGCTGTTTTCAGTGTCATGACGCCAAGAACCACGGCGAGCTGGACCAACCACGAATTCACGCCAAGCTCATAAGCGGTATCGCTTCCAAACCCTGCAAGGATTGCCACAGCCACGAGATGCGCAACGGGCAGAAATTTTTTGAAAAAGTGTCCGGGGAAGAACAAGCCGCTTCGGCGGGCAGTCAGACTTGAGTCCAAATGATGGAACTGGCCGTCCACATCCGGAAGCCCCAACAGGGCGCAGGCTTGAACGAAATTCAAAACCATCTGCTTGGCTTCTATGAGGCGGCTGACATTCAAAACACGGATTGGGGCGGGAAACTCGGTCGTTCCATTCACAGAATCTATGTCGGCGATGAGTTTTGCGCGAACCGGCTGCCCACTCTCGCTGAACTGGAAGACATCCTCCAATTTGCAGCAACAGAGAACAAAGAGACAACCTTCCTGACGCCGCCACTTACGAATGACGGGCTGGATGCATGCTCCCTCCTCTTTGACTGTCTCAAAAACATGCGACCATCCGCGGAGATAGTCGCCAACGACTGGGGCACGCTCCTTTTTCTGAAAGCGGGATACCCCTCGCTCCGACTTGCGGCAGGACGGCTTCTGGACAAGGGATTCAAGGACCCCAGGCTGCAAGATGCGGATCGCCTCTCCTTGTTCTCGCCTGAAACCGAGGCGCTACTGAATGCGAGCACGTTTGACCATGCAGGGTTCCAGGAAAAGATGGTTGAGTTGGGAGTCTCGCGTCTGGAGCGCGACGTGTTTCCATACGCGCGGAAGCTGTGTGGCTCTCCCCGGCTCGGAATATCCGTTTATTTTCCTCTCGGCTATGTCACCACGGGCAGAGTCTGCTGGACTGCGACCTTTGCGCAAAAACCCGCCGGAATGTTTGTCGCTTCGGGCAAGTGCGCCCGCACCTGTGACACGATGCCTCTCCGGCTCCGAAGCGATGATTTCTCGTTTCCGGTGATTCAGAATGGCAACACCTTGTACTATCTGTATTCGGCGCCGATGATGGCATCGCTGGTGGAGGTGGCAAGAAACCAAAACCTGCGCCTTGTGTATCAAGGGTTTGCCTTGCTTCCCCCTTTGATAAAGGGGGGCAAGGGAGATTTGACGACATAGGTCT
>JACRIR010000193.1 GCA_016215705.1 Candidatus Poribacteria bacterium
ACCGAGCGGCCGGTGAGCCGCATCGCCGCCGATCTGGGCTTCGTCCAGCCCTCGGCGTTTTATCGCGCGTTTGTGGGGTGGACGGGGAGCGGGCCGCGCGATTATCGGGGGAGGTTCAGGTAGAAAGCGGGGCACCGTCTGTTCGTCGGTCAGACCCGACATTAACGCCGGAATCCCGGTGCCGCGCTTGAGCGTCTGCGTTTCAAAATCCCGAATTCACACTTTGTGCCCAAAGCAGACCGTCGATATTAGAGAAAGCGGGCGTTCAATGTTGGAATCAACTCTCATCTGCGAGCATTGGCAGATCGGCAAGTTCCAATAAGTCCTTGCGATCTTGGTTATCAAGCCAAATGAGAAATCCACGATCCACGACATTCAGCTTTAAGTTGGTCTGATCGTAATCGAGCACAATTGGTTTGATGTCCTTCTTCACCTGCAGTGAAGCGGCAGATTGAAGAGACTGTGTGAGATTGCCTAAGTTGAGACCCTTACCTTCAGGATGGTGCTGCCGGAGAAGATCTCGCATATACCGATAGGTAAGACCCACCTCAAGCAGCTTCGGATCTGCAGTGAGTACCGGATACAAGAGCCACTTGTGCATCTGCAGAGTCGTTTCCTGAAACCCACCGGCAAACAAGGTGATAAAGGAGTTGTATCGCCCAGTTTGCTGATTTACTACCTGCTTGATGAGGGCAGACACATCAAGATCAGCCCCGACATCATGCGTATGATCGTCTTGCGTGAAGTTGATGTTCTTGACAAGACAGGCTTGATAGCAAGCTTCCTGAACGATGTAGACGCTATCAAGGCAGCCAGCGATTACCTGATTCTTGAACGAGTCGGCGAAAGAGATATTCAGCAGTGCCTCACCGTCGGCTATTACCTGACGCAGTTCATCAACTGCCCAGCGATCCGCGTTAACTCCAACGATACGACCGGTCAGGTCGCCGTTGTAAACAGTCAGCCTTCCTTCTTCGAGCCACACGCCAACGATGATGAAGCATAACTTCGATTGCTCATGGAATGCCTTGAGTGCTACCGAGAAGTCCTTTTGCGTTTCGATTGGCAAGTAATGGAAATCTTCCAAGACAATGAACCGGTTAAACGTACCAAGTGCTCCGATGATGTCGTTAACATCTTCGGGATCTAGCTCCAGAGGTTTGGTGGTTAAACCTACGGTATTGGTAGTCTCCTTGTCCCCTCCTGTATTGACACCGACACCTAGAACCTCCGCCTTGAAACCTGCGACTATCTTGTTCTTCCCGGATGTTGTTTTCGTTGTGGACTGGGTTACCTCGTAACCTACTCGCTTCAAGATTGCGGAATGCAGATCTGCAATTGCCCATTTGTTCGAGCAGTGAACTACGATGTAGTCGTCGTCTTTGAGGCAGTGCTTTCGGAGGGAAGTCTTTCCCTGTTTCGAACTGCCGTAGATGATGACGTGCTTGTCGCGCGTCAGGTTAGCAACGAAGTATTCGTCGACCGCTTTTCGAGAGACATAGTTCAGGGGCAAGTCCCGACCTATGCCGTAGACATCCGCTGTGCGATGTTTGACTTCTGCTATCACGATCCCTCCTGGATTCAACGATAAGTGTGCTAAATCGAGCCCGATCGAAGCAAAAAGGGGGGTGGACTCACGTCTCTCTTGGCGGCCAGACCAAGAATCGCCGACAGCATACCCGTAGTACAGCTGATTGTCCGCTTTAGGGGGAAGTGATGGAGGACGGCATTTGGCCGCGAAGAGCCAGCGAGATCAGTTCTGCAATTCAATAAGCAACTCTGGGTGCCGGTCAAGAAGCCGGAACAGATTTGTCACCGCAGGTAGCGGACGGGCCTTGCCCCTCTCGTACCGCGAGAAGGCATTCGGACCGCCGCCGGTGATGCGCGCGGCCTCTAGTTGGGTCAGCTTCAACTTTTTGCGGATTCTCGCCAGTTCGGCCGACTCTTGGGCGTCGATGTCGGCAGCAATGCGTTGGATGGCGTCGGCGAACCGCTTGCCTTCTCCCGCCCCGAATTCAACCTCGTGACAATGAGGGCAATGCCAACCGGCGATCTTCGGCACCACTGTTACGTGGCCTTTGTATTCATACGGTACATCCTTGACGGCATGCCGCAGAATTCCCTGTTCGCAGTTCAGGCATTTACGGGGCATCTTATTTCTCCTTAAACTGAATCACAATCGAGCCATCCACGCGCAACGTCACCTTGACATAAGCCACTTTGCCGTTTGGCGTAACGCAGTGATAAACGTCCTGCCACACTTGGCTTGCAGCATGAGTCGTCATGCTCTTGTAAAAATCGGCTCGCGTCATCGCACACACTACGTCAATCGCGCTTGCAGAATCCAAGCCCATGGCCTGAGCACCAACCAAAGCAGTAGCAGTAAAAGCATCCGCGCCACGCTGTCGCACGGCGAGCTTCACCGCAGCTAAATCGTAGTGCGACCTACGCTTTTCCATAGCGGTAATATTAACCTTTAAGGTTATCTGCGGCAAGCGTGATTTTCCGCGCCCAGCGATCACTGCGAAGGTCGGGTATTGGAAGAGCACCTGCCTCTCAAAACCGGGACTCCAATCCTGTCGCTACCTCCGCTGATGGCCGACAGGGTGAGTTCAGCAGATTTTCAGACGGACTACGGTCATTCGCCAAGATTTTGCAGGTGGTTGCGTGCGTCCGCTCAGGCCGATTATGTAGATGCCTCGATTATGTTGAGCGACGCCCGGCTTAGTGCGCCACCCGCCTACTGGTTCGGAGAGGGTGGGAATTCGACCTCCACATAATTCCGGGGTTGGTACACAGTCGATCAGCGGACGAAATTGTCCAAGGCGCGGGAGGCTTCCCTTCGATCAACCTCCGTACGTTTCGCAGGCATTCGTCATGACGCCCCGGTCGGCCAGCGTTACCGTCGCGATTTCTGAAAATCCGGCCACGATCTGCATACCGCAAGATCACTTGGTTGGGTTCGTGAATGACACCTAACGCGCAAACTCCGCTCTGCGGGATCTCTGAAATTATGGGAACCGCAGCACCTCGTACTCGCCTCGTAGAAGCCCATGTGGACTGGCATTTAGGGCCGACCTCCTCGCGACGCTCAACATAATCGACGCATCTACATAATCGGCCTTATGTGGAGCTCCACATAAGGCCGACAAGCCGTCATCAATCCGGGCAACGATGAAATTCACGCCCGCCCAATCGTATCGAACGCCTCATCGGCAAGCCCGACCATATCGTCCTGTCCCAGCCCGAAGTGATCGAGCACGTGCGCCTCGAAGCGTTCCCACTCGATGCCGGCAACGTCGGAGAGCACGCGATTGAGGATGTGCTCGGCGAGATGGACGATGCCGACGAAGTTGCGCACCGGTTCGGCGACGCTGCGGTCTTCGAACACTTCGGTGTCGTGATGCCAGAGCACGGCGCGGCAGAAGTCGTCGGGCAGTTGCCAGGAGCGGGTGAGGAAATAGCC
>JACRIR010000196.1 GCA_016215705.1 Candidatus Poribacteria bacterium
CACACGCACACGGGGATTAGAATGCATCGGGGCTGGCTCCTGGGGTGAGGGATGGTTGGTCTCGCGACTCCACCTTATCACTCCTCGGGCCAGCCTTTCTTACATCGCATCAGGGTGTTGGGGCTTAAGTAAGTGCCATTCAGGTCAGATCACAGTTTCCGCTAATATAATTAACGGAAATTGTGACCTGTCCGCGGTTTGTCTAGTGTAAACGGTCCTATGACGCTTCCAAGCATAATGGTAATCGTTGCAACGATCCTCTTCCTTATCCTGGAAAGAGCGTTCCCCGGCCGTGAACTGCCGAACTCGAAAGGGTGGTATGGCCGGGCGCTATGGGTAAATCTGGCGCAACTGCTGATTATTCTGGCGACCGCGCGGCTCTGGATTCAGATCTTCGGCGACGTATCGCTGTTCAAGTTGTCCGCCTGGGACATGCCGCTGGCGGAGGGATTTGTGGGTTGGTTCATCGGCACGTTCTTCTTCTACTGGTGGCATCGGCTGCGGCATGCCAAAGGATTCTGGCTGGTTTTTCACCAGGTCCATCACTCGCCGTCGCGCATTGAAATACTGACGTCGTTCTACAAGCACCCGGTTGAGATATTGAGCGACGCCATTCTCAGCGCGCTGGTGCTGTATCCGTTGCTGGGGTGTTCCATGATGGGGGCTTTCTGGTACAACTTTTTCGGCGCCACGGGCGAGTACTTCTACCATGCCAACGTCAGGACGCCCAAATGGCTTCGATTCTTTATTCAGACCCCCGAGCTTCATTCGATTCATCACCAGTACGACGTACACCAATACAATTTCGCGGATATCCCCTTGTGGGATCGTCTGTTCGGCACCTATAAAGACACGACGGAGTTCGCCGATCGCTGTGGTTTCCCCAAAGGAGCTGAAGAAAAACTCGGGGATATGCTGGTGTTTAAAGATGTTTATTACGAAGATACTGCCTGACACGGCGATCATTCGAGAAGAAATGAAATATTTAGAACCTGCCTTCCTTAAAAACACCCCTAGCACTAAAGCCGCGTGACGCGGCCAGGACATCGCACTAGAATGTCGGGGTTATGGAAAGCGCCGTTAAAGAGAAGAACAGTCCTCTCAAAGCACCGGTGGCGGAGGCATTCGATCCCGCCGGTTGGCTTCCTCCCGAAATCGGCGAAATCACCGACCATCAAACGGATTTACCGAGAATCGCCAAGGATCCCAGGGCGATTGCCGCTATCGAGGCCCGTCTTTCCCAGGTTCCCACGACGCACGATCTGTATAACCATGATTCGCGGCAGATTGATTTCCTGCCTCCTAATAGCGTTCACCTTGTAGTTACCTCGCCGCCATACTGGACGCTCAAGGATTATCGCGAGCATCCGGATCAGATGGGATATATCGAGGATTATGAAGAATTCCTGTCCGAATTAGATAAAGTTTGGCAGGCCTCATACGACGCACTTGTCCCCGGCGGACGGCTTGTCTGCGTCGTGGGTGATGTTTGCCTGTCCCGGAGAAAGAACAACGGCGAGCATGTGGTGGTTCCGCTGCATGCCTCGATTCAAGAACACTGTCGTGTAATCGGATACAACAATCTCGCGCCCATCATCTGGCACAAGATTGCGAATGCCGTTTATGAGGCGAGCGGAAACGGCGGCGGTTTCCTGGGAAAGCCTTACGAACCGAACGCTGTCATCAAGAACGATATTGAGTTCATTCTGATGGAACGCAAGCCCGGCGGCTATCGAAGCCCGAGTCTGGCGACGCGCATACTCAGCGTCGTTCCCGCCGAGCGCCACAAAGTCTGGTTTCAACAAATTTGGACCGGCGTTACCGGGGCCTCCACAAAACATCATCCGGCGCCGTATCCGCCTGAACTGGCCGAACGGCTCGTACGCATGTTCTCGTTTGTCGGCGACACTGTACTGGACCCGTTTCTGGGCACGGGAACCACCAGCGTAGCGGCGGCAAAGTGGGGCCGGAATAGCATCGGTGTTGAAGTGGACCCGCACTATTTCCAGATGGCGGTGAAACGCGTCAGCCATGAATCGCAGGAGCTTTTCTCGTCCTCGGTGGTCCGTTTGCACGAATAACAACTCAACAGGGAGTTCACCTTGCTGGACGTGGAAACAAAACTCGGCGATGCCGTTAAGCACTTCTGGCGGGTCCGTGCACAGCAACACAAGCGGCAGGGAAGCAAGACGGGCGTCAAGGACGCCGGCAAACGCGAACCTGAGAAATACCCTAGCGGGTAACCACAGTCAGTTTTCCATCTACAACAACAATCATCTCCCGATGCTTAGTGCGAGAAGACTTCATTTTCTGTTTTTCCGGTGTATCGGACGATTTTCCAGACCTCTCGCTTGTATATTCCCTTGCCCTTTTTTCGAGGTCCTTGGTGTCCACCACAGCACCGCTTCGGTTAGCGTTATTTATCATCCGCAAATCCTGTGTGTCGATGTTTCAATTTGGGTTCTTCCAACATAGTAAACCCATCGCTCTTTGTCACTACACCAATATGGGTACGGCCACCGACAGTCGCGACGCCGTAGCTAAACTTTGCCCGGCCAGACTGTAAAAATACTAAAAATGCCACAAAATCAATGGCGTCTTGCAATGGCAGGTTGCCATAACCTGTCATCATTGTATATTGATCCCATTGAATTTGGGCCTTTTCTCGTTGTGGAAGTTCTGTATTGACTCCCGACGGAAGCAGAGCGCCAAGTTGTTGTAGGATATCACCCAGTATTCGCGTCATTGCGCTCGTCATATTCCGGTGTTGTGATTCCTGCATTTTTTCGATCTGCTGCTCAACCAGTACTCGCAGAGACCCATCATATCCTCTAATTAGTCGCTCCACTGCATCTGATTGTCCAGCCCATGCGACACCAAACTTTCCATCTGAAAACTGTTTATCGACAGAATTCTCTTTCACCTTGATGCGGAACAGCGAAGGAAATGGGTCATCTTTACCATATCCTCCGACCAGAAATTCGGGGCCATCTCGGTACTGTTCCGGTATCGTTGACCCAGCGTAATGTTTTTCGTATTCCTTACGGAAGAAGCTCAAAAATTCTTTAGCAACCGCCTCGACAGTAACAAGGCGTTTATTTTTCCGACGTTTCTGCTTTGCAGAAAAATCATCGCACAAGCTTTTAATGGTTCTCTCATTCAGTTTTGCCAAACCAGCGGTTACAGCAACTACCGGGGTGTTGCCACTATGTATAGGACACATTTTCGTAACACCGCCCCATGCATTAGTAACAACCTGCTGAATCATGGCCTGATCATAGGACATGAGCGGTCTTCCCTTTGCATCCTTCAACGGCTGTTCTTGTTGATCCGTGGGCCAATCTAACGCGAATGGATCAACGAGATATGCCGTAGTACTTGCGATACTGTCACAACCGAAAACCAGTCCTTCACTTGTGACTAAAGCAACGTTGATTGTCATTTTTTCGACCAGCGTGAAATGGCAGCTTTCTTAGCTATTGCTGAACGTTGCTTGGCGGAAAGTTTTGCTGCTCTGGCTTTGCCGCCCTTGAGACCACCACGGCGACCCAATGCTATGGCTGCCGGATTTTTTTCTGGGGAGTTACGAATAATCTCAGCCGTAGTTTCATCAACGATAGCCGCAGCTAGTCGGTTGACGTCCTTAGACTTGCTTGAGCGCTTTGGCATAACCGGTACTATAACAAGTGGAGGTACAATACGCACGCCCACGATTTGTCTGGAATTTATAGCTCAAACTGAGACCTTACCAAACGGCCCCGCCCAGTGGAATTAGCCCCAGTTCACGGGTAAACTGCGCCTCCTGCCTTGATACGGCGCTCCAGCGCCGCCTCAGTTCCCATGCAAACCGCACGTGATATTTTTTCTTACCGTCAGTACTGGGCCAAGCGTTTCGGCACGGCGCCGTTCCTGCCCATGTCGCGCGCGGAGATGGACGAGCTCGGCTGGGATTCCTGCGACATCA
>JACRIR010000029.1 GCA_016215705.1 Candidatus Poribacteria bacterium
AGCCGGTTGTCATTCTGAGCGAGCCGGTTGTCATTCTGAGCGAAGCCGGTTGTCATTCTGAGTGAGCCGGTTGTCATTCTGAGCGAAGCGAAGAATCTCTGTCTACGCGTCGCTCCGTCGTTTCGCTCCTCAGAATGACAATCCTGACAGCACTGCGAAGCGCAATTTCATTCGGACAATAGGCCGTGTAGCTGCAATTTCATTCGCAGCTACAGTAACGCGCTGCTCGACTCTACGCTACGCAGATAACAACACGAATACGACCCGAATGCTCGTTTTTCCCCTGCGCCAGAAAATGGCTCTCTAGCACGACCATTCTCTAATTCAGCACCACAATACTCAGCCAACCAAATCCTCTTCTGACTATTAACGAGCAACAATTGAAAGCTCGATTTTTTCTTGCTGGGAGCAGCGTTTTTCAGGAAGACCTTTGCCACTTTTGCGGGGACGCAGCATGCTGCGCCCTTATTGACAAGTACTTTGCCCTCCCGGTCATTATGCCGGAGAGCACGGTCTTATGAAGAAAGCGTCTTCATTCTACCGCAAAACGTTCATCCCGCGTTTGTTCAAATTTGTCTGAATTTGCTTATAATATACCCTAAGACCGGAAATTTGTCAATTTCTGGGGGAACAGAGAAGTGTGGCACAAGAGGTGATCGTGGAGTGAGGTCTTCTTATGCAGTGAGTTTTTCTTGTGGGGGCACGGCGCGCCGTGCCCCCACAGAGACAAATGTGTTCGAAACGGCCGTTCTTGTAGGACGCAGCATGCTCAGCCGCTTGGGTCTAAGCAACCGCGCAGGCGCTCAAAGCCGCTATTTGTAGGGGGTCTGGACTTGACGGCGTGTTGACCGAATGAAATTGCGCCTCATAGTGCTGTCAGGATTGTCATTCTGAGGAGCGAAGCGACGAAGAATCTCTCGTTTTCCTGCAAATTTGCGACCTATAGACAGAGATTCTTCGCTCGGGCCTGCGGCCCTTCGCTCAGAATGACAAACGGCTATTGCCATTTGGGCAACACGCCGTTGAGCTTGTAGGTACAGACGGATGCCTCCGAAGGAGCGTCCCGCCTCGGCGGGACTGCGCCCCTGCGAGAACCGACGAAGCAAAGTTGACAGAGCACTGGCGTGCTGCGTCCATACAAATGGAAGAGTAGACGCCGAAGAACCGCTCATTAGCAAGAAAGCGATTATTTGCTTATTATTGTGTAAGGTCAAGCAGCCAACCCGGCAGCACGAGACTATGTTCGAGACGATGGCCCTTACTCGTGGACACGATGTGATATGGTGTCCCCGAATAAACAGATGTTTCTCAAGAGTGAAAGAAGGAATTCCCATAGTGAAGATAACCACCAAAAAGGGAGACACCGGGCGAACCAGCTTGCTCGACAAGCGGAAGCGCGTGTCGAAAACCGATGTCAGAAAAGAGATTAACGGAACGCTCGATGAAGTTAATTCGGTCCTTGGCCTTGCGCGCGCAACGTGCGACATCGAGCGAATCAATAGGTTAATTCTCAGAGTGCAGGAAGAGATTTTCATGATTGGCTCGGAGGTAGCTGCCTCACCCGATAATATCGAAAAAGTGGAACGGCGGGTCGAGGCGCGACATGTGAGACGACTCGAAAAAGGCATGGACAGTATCGAGAAGCGGATGCCGATGCCGGAGAACTTCGTCGTAGCGGGAGCGACGCAGGTTTCGGCCATGCTTGATATGGCGCGAACGTTTACACGCAGGGCCGAGCGTAAGGCGGTTGAAGGAAGAGAAGGGGAGAAAATCAGGAGCCCTCAGCTTATGAAATACCTGAACCGGCTCTCGGACTATCTTTTTACGCTTGCGAGATATTATGAGTTTCTGAAAATGGGAAAGGCCGAATGGCCCGCGCCGAGGAAGTGGTAAACAGTGTGCGCTTATTCGGGGACACGATGCGGCATCGTGTCCCCGAATAAGCTCCGTGTCGCATCGCGTCGCCGAATGAGCGCGCGCAATCATGGAGAAAACATATGCCGAACATCTTTGACGAATATCATCCGCTGACAGGAAAGATCTTCCGAATCCTGGATGAGAATGGGGTGCTTCATGAAGAACACGCCCCCAAATTTTCCCTCGAGGAATTAAGAGGTTTCTATCGTTGGATCATATTCTCGCGTGTCGCTGACCAGAAAGCGCTTAACCTTCAGCGGCAAGGCCGCATGGGCACGTACGCGCCGGTGCTGGGTCAAGAAGGGATACAAATAGGGGCTGCAAGCGCAATGCAGCCGCAAGACTGGCTGTTCCCGAGCTACCGCGAGCTTGCGGCAAGCATGATTCGCGGCTTGCCGCTGGCGAATATATATCTTTACTGGATGGGCAATGAAGAAGGCAGCCGGATTCCCGAGGGGGTAAACATCTTCCCGATTTCCGTGCCTGTGGGAACACATCCGCTGCATGCGGTGGGCGCAGCGTGGGCATCAAAGCTAAGGCGAGAGAAAATCGTAGTGGTCTGTTTCTTTGGCGACGGCGCCACGTCGGAAGGCGATTTTCATGAAGCCCTTAATTTCGCGGGTGTCTTTAAGACCCCCAATGTCTTCATTTGCCAGAACAACCAATATGCAATATCGGTCCCGTTTTCGCGGCAAAGCAGTTCGCCGACGATTGCTCAAAAGGCAATCGCGTATGGGTTTGACGGCATCCGTGTGGACGGCAACGACATTTTTGCCTCGTACGTCGCGTCGAAGGCGGCTATTGACAAAGCCCGCTCGGGCGGCGGGCCGACGTTCATCGAGGCCGTGACTTTCAGGCTTGGAGCGCACACAACAGCGGACGATCCGCGCCGCTACCGGACCGACGCCGAAGTCGAGGAATGGCGTAAGCGCGAGCCACTCGTCCGCTTCGAGAAATACTTGAGGGAAAAGCGTATCATCGATGACGGTTTTGCCGCACAGGTGAAAAGCGAAGCGGAAAGAGCTGTCGAGGAGACGGTGACGCAAGTCGAGGCGGTTCCATCGCACACCCCGAACGATGTTTTCGCGTATATGTTCAGCGAGATGCCTCAAAATCTGAAGGAGCAACTTGCGCTCTTGAACGAATCGCTCTCCGTTAAGAGGGAGATCCTATTCGGCGACACCATGCGACATGGTGTCCCCGAATAGGCAGCCATTTGCGCCGAACAGGATTTTGATTATTTGCCATGAGGAAGGGGGAAGAATAGTGGCCGAACTGAATTTGGTCGAGGCCGTAAATGCGGCCATGCGTGAAGAAATGGAGCGCGACTCGCGCGTGATGATTCTGGGCGAAGACGTTGGGCGCGCCGGCGGAGTTTTCAGGGCGACTGAAGGTTTGCAAAAGCTATTCGGCGAAGATCGCGTCGTCGACACGCCGCTTTCGGAATCGGGAATCGTGGGTACGGCAATCGGGCTGGCGGCTTTCGGCATGAGGCCCATCGCGGAAATTCAGTTCATGGGCTTCATCTATCCCGCATTCGACCAGATCATCTCGCATGCAGGCCGCATGCGCAACCGGACCCGCGGCCGGTTCTCCGTCCCCCTTGTAGTGCGCACACCGTATGGCGGCGGCATTCATGCGCCCGAACACCATTCGGAGAGCACCGAAGCCATCTTTGCGCACACGCCGGGCATCAAGGTCGTCATCCCGTCAAATCCGTACGACGCGAAGGGTCTGCTGATAGCGGCCATTCGCGATCCCGACCCTGTCATATTTCTTGAGCCTGCGCGAATATACCGCTCGATCAAAGGAGAGGTTCCGGAGGGCGACTACACTGTCCCCATCGGGAAAGCAACTGTCGCGCGCGAAGGCGAAAGCGTGACGCTGATCGCGTGGGGCGCAATGCTGCACGTCGCTCTTGAAGCAATCGAGGCGCTCACCGATGAAGGAATCGATGTCGAGTTGATAGACTTGAGGACGATTTCTCCGCTTGATAGTGATACAATTATCGAGTCGGTCAAGAAGACGGGCAGAGTCGTCGTTGTGCATGAGGCCCCGAAGACCTGCGGCCTCGGCGCAGAAATAATTGCCCTCATTAATGAGAAAGCGTTTTTGAACCTGTCGGCGCCTCCTGGCCGCGTGACCGGCTTCGATACCATCATTCCGCTCCCCAAAGGCGAGCATCTTTACTTGCCGACGCCGGAGCGAATCATCTCAGCCGTCAGGCAAGTAATGGAATATTAGGAAAGAAGTGCGAAGTGCCCCCCTCTTTCCCCCTCTGTTAAAAGGGGTGAAAGGGCACTTGAAATTCCCCCTTTGGCAAAGGGGGATGAAGGGAGATTTGAAAAAAGTCCATCGGCGGTTCCTTTTGTTGTTTGTCTTATTCGTTCCATTCGTAGCTTTGTTGAACTCTTGAAAGGATTACTGTTACAAAGACATGAGAGATGTGGTCATCGGCGTTTATCGGCGTTCATCGGCGGTTCCCTTTATTGTTTGCTTTATTCGTGCTATTCGTTCCGCGCGCTTCGCGCGATTCGTGACATTCGTGATCCAAGATTCTCTTCTTTTTCTTCTGAAAGGATGTGCTCATGGCGCTTGAATTCAAGTTCCCCGACGTCGGCGAAGGAATCACTGAAGGTGAAATCGTGCTATGGCTTGTCGAAGAAGGCGAAAACGTGAAGCAGGATCAGCCGCTCGTACAAGTCGAGACCGATAAGGCGCTCGTCGAGATTCCTTCCCCTCGGCCGGGCGTGGTTCTCAAAATCATGTTCCACGAGGGCGACATCATCAAGGTCGGCGAAACACTCGTTGTCATAGGCGACGAAGGTGAAAAGCTCGAGGAGAAGGAAGAGAAAAAGGAATACGTCGGGATTGTTGGACACATCGAGGAAACACCAGCGCCCAAAACGCGTCCGCGTCCTCAGGCGCTGGCTGTGCCCGCTGTTCGCAAGCTTGCAAAAGACCTCGGAGTGGACATCGCGACGGTCAAGGGAACAGGCGACGGCGGGCGGATTACCGAAGAAGATGTCAGACGTCACGCCGAGCAGACTCAAGTGAAGGCGGTTGCGGATACATACGGCGAAGTCGAACGGATTCCATTGAGGAGCGTGCGCCGAAGTATTTCCCAAAAAATGGTGCGCTCGAAGTTCTCAATCCCGCATGTGACACATATGGACCTCGCGAACGCGTCCGCCCTTGTGCGTCGCAAAACCGAACAGACTGAGCAGGCGCGCCGCAGGAATATCCACCTCACTTATCTGCCATATATAATGAAAGCCGTGGCGCTAAGCCTGAAGAAATTCCCCTATCTCAACTCCTCGCTCGATACCGAGAAGAACGAGATCATCCTTAAGAAATACGTCAACATCGGATTTGCCGTCGAGACCGACGATGGGTTGCTCGTGCCGGTCGTAAAGAATGTGGACAAGAAGAATGTCTTCCAGTTGGCGGAAGAAACCCGGCGGCTGGCCGATTTGTGCCGCGCGCGAAAAGTGGACCTTGCTGACTTGAAAGGCGGCACATTCAGTATCACGAATATCGGCAGTCTCGGCGGAATCTATTCCACACCAATTATCAATCATCCCGAGGCTGCCAACCTCGGCCTCGGCAAGATTCGGCAGATGCCGTGGGTGATCGACGGCGAAATCGGCATCATTCACGGAGTGTATCTCTCGCTTTCGTTCGACCACCGTATCCTCGACGGCGCCGTCGCCGCCCGCTTCACGAACGAAGTCATCAACTACATCGAGCACCCGGAGACGATAACATAAATAAGAAGCTTTTGGAACACGAATGCACACGAATCCGCGAAGCGCGGAAGGAATGGCGCGAATAAGACGGTTTAACCACAATAAACGCCGATGGACGCCGATTTCTTCTACACGTCATTCTGAGCGAAGCGAAGAATCTCTCTATACGCTGATTCAGAAAGAGCATGAGTTTCCACCACTAACAAGCTGACCACGCTCGAAACCCTTCTGTATTACATCCCTGCAACCGCAAACTTTAAGCCGTAAACTGTGAACCTGCCTTCTTAGAACCGTGAACCCAATTTCTTACAGTCCGGCGTATTTGCGTGACATACTTGATAAGAATCAAAGTGAAGGAGGAACAAGTCATGGTTAACCATAGAATTCGCGGTTTGCTGACACCGGAGAACTCTGCATTTCTTTTCATCGACCACCAGCCGCAGATGTTCTTCGGGGTGCAGTCAATAGACAGACAATTGCTTATCAACAACGTAGTCGGCCTCGCCAAAGCGGCGAGAATCTTCAAGGCGCCTGTCGTCCTGACCACGATCGCGGCCGAGAGCTTCAGCGGTCCGATCCTTCCGCAGCTTCAAGAGGTTTTCCCCGGCCAAAGGCCAATCGACCGCAGCAACATGAACGCATGGGAGGATGATGCTTTTGTTGCCGAGGTGAAAAAGACCGGTCGCAGGAAACTCATTGTGGCGGGTCTCTGGACGGAAGTCTGCGTCGCGTTCCCTGCCATTTCGGCGCTCGAGGCCGGTTATGAAGTCTACGTGGTCGCCGATGCGTGCGGAGACGTGAACCAAATGACTCATGATATGTCGATGCAGCGCGTGATACAGGCAGGGGCGGTTCCCGTCACATGGCTGCAAGTGCTTCTTGAATTTCAGCGCGACTGGGCTCGACAGGAAACATACGACGCCGTTCTCGATGTCGTGAAGGAACACGGAGGCGCTTACGGACAAGGCATTGTGTACGCGCACAGCATGCTAGGCGTTCATGCAGGCGGCTGACCGCACAATAAAAAAGCGATTCTTGATGACCACGGAGAGCACGGAGAAGGAGGGGAAAGTCTATTCCTGATTCTCTATTTGCGCCCTTTGTGCCTTGGGCGTGTGGCTCTTCTGGAATATCGTGACCGGTGGCGAAACATTTCCGACCATGGCGGTTCAGGATGATCTGTTTCTCCTCATAGTTGATCTGGCGGCTGACTGTGCTGGCCATGTGTCTCTTCTTTCTTTGTTGGCACGACTATGGCTCATCTTGTGTGGTTTAATTATTGCACCTTTCATTCCGTGAAATTGTGGTACGACATCCCGCAGTGCATCAAAATCCAAAATCCGGCTTTCCAATACGACAATCCGCCTTTCTCACCTCATCCATCGTCCCTCATTCATCCAAGAATGCCACACACAGACACCTTGGACCTTTAACCTTGGACAAATAATCACAATCTCGTGTTGGAAGAATACCATATACAGCCCAATCCGGTCAATTTTGTTTCAAAGAAATGACTGGTTCCGCCGCTCACTCTTCAAGGATCCGCGATGCGATTCACGAATAGAAGCGAGTTCATAGTTTCGGGTTTATGGTTTATGGTTGAGAACCACGAACCAAAAACCGATTCTAAGACGGGGAACATCCCCCGAAATATGGGAATGCCCTCCCACGTCCGTCTCTGCGAGGGAACGGGAAAGATTTTTCTTGACTTTGGTTTCCGGTTCTTAGAGATGATCTCTGAGCTTTTGTTTTATCTACTTCCGAGCTTTCATGGTTCTGAACAACAAACCGACCCATGTAAGTAAGAGCGTCAAAAGCCCGAAGCAGAATAGGGACCTATTCCCGAGAGAATACGCCATGGCGGCAAATAGCATGATCCCAACAATTGACAAGAAAACGCCGACGCCAACTGCGACAGTCAACTCTCTCTTTTGGTGATGTTCTTCTCTTGACTCTTTATCAGCGTTCATCGGCGTCCATCTGCGGTTCCAATAGCTAACGGCCCCGCTTGATTTCCAGCTTACTCCTCAGGCCGTTGAGATGAGATTCCCTGAGCAGACCCTCATAATGGAGTCGACCGACAACGATACTTGGGGCAATCCCAACTGCGCGCGCGAATTCGATAACGTTCGCCTTGGTGAATGGCGGGCACGAAACAAATCCGCGGAATTCTCGCGGGGGGATGAGTGTGTCCGCCGCGAATTTGTCTGCTTCCAACTCTTCCGGGTTCATCGCCATCCCGTCTCTTTCCGCTTCAACAAATGCCTCTCTCTTGCCGTGGAGTAATATGTGTCCTATTCCATGAAAGAAGCTAAACCAGAAAGTGTCATCGTACTTATGGCGAACGCTCAGTTGTATAAGAGCCTTGCCGGGCGACAGCCATCTCGTTGAGCTATGGGCATACATCCTCGGAAGAGACGGCACAAACACGAGCGCGACCCCCCGCTCGGCGCAAAGAGCGATCAACTTCTGCAAGAATTTCGGAGGAACCTCGCGCGTCAACTCGCGAAATAAATTCAAGCTCGCCTTCAGCCTCTTCTCGTCATAAGGGACTGTCCGGATTCTATGGGCTTCGATTTCCCCTTTTCGCAGCCACGCGGCCAAAGCCATTCGAGACGGCTCTTCTGCCAAGGTCCTCCCATATGCCGACTCGCGCTCACGGACCAAGCCGGAACCGGAATCTTGCGAGGGGAACGCATCGGCTAGTGACGATACGGAAAAAAATAGGATAAGTTCGCGAACCTGCTCGGTCTTTTTCTTGACGTTTCGCACCCAACCGAGTCTTGCCATTTCCGCATATGGAATATCTTTCAGCAGGAAGATCTGCTCCTGCAATTCCCTCGCTTCCTGGAGACGGGCCTTGGTAAGTTGATAATCGTTTTCCAGATTCAACCACACATGGGCCGGAGTCCCGAGGACGTGCTCGAGCTGAATAGCCGTGTCCGGAGTGATACTCTTCACTCCTTTGATTATCTCGTTTATGACTTGAACCGGCCGGCCCATGCGCCTCGCAAGCTCCGCTGCGTCATTCCCTTCGCCTCGATGGTCTCCTCAAGAGTCTCACCCGGCGGAATCGCAATATCCGGCAGGAGCATAGCTTCTTTTTTAGTTTTCATAGTGCTTGCTCACTTCCTCGATGAGCGCCGTATTCTCATCCCTTAGTGTGAAAATCAGTCTCATGCCCTTCGAGAGTTTGACAACATGCTGTCCTTTACGGTCACCTTTGAGAAGATGGTAGTCAAGTTCCGGATATGTCCCAAGCTCATCGGCATGGCGGACTGAATATTGATCCGCCGAACATACTTGTGCGCCGCATCTGATCCCCATTTCTTGACCGCCTTCTTGTGTTCAAGATAACATCTCTCCAGCGCCTTGCTTCTGAATACTATTATCACAAATGGCCGCCTTTTTGTCAAATTGTATTCAATGAAGGGGTGAATGAATATATCCACCTGAGCCGAAGCCCCGCTTAACTTCCTCCCTTCACATTTCTCTCCTCCCCCTTCGAGACCCCCGCTCTCCTGCAAAGTCTCTCAATCTCTGCGTCCCTCCGCGCCCCCCTGCGGTTTGCTCAAGAGTTTGTATTCGTGAGATTCGTTCCATTCGTGACATCCGTGATCCCGCTTCTTCTTTTCTTCCGTTCGTCTCTTCCGTTCGTCACGTTCGTAATTCATTCGTAATTCGTGTTCCAAAGACTTTCTCTTCTCCTTTTCTTCTTCTTAATCCACGTGTATCCGCGTGCATCTGCACGGCTGAGTCCCGCATTCCGTGGGGTCCAGCGCTTCGCAGGACTCCCTTGTTTCCATTTCTTTTCAATCCAAAATCCAAAATCCGCAATCGCTTGTCCCCTTTTCCCCTGCGAAGCCCCTTCCCCTTTCGCCATGCTTGTCAGCGTCCGTCCTTGTCCACTGCGTCCATACCGTCCATGCAGTCCATTACGTCCATGCAGTCCGCTTATCCGGAAATCACACCGAGCTATGCCTTCAAAAGTTCCTCGCGGGATTCCCTCTTCTTCTTCTCTTCCAATTCAAAATCCAATTTCCCCCCCCAGAGTCTTCATCCGCGTTCATCGGCGGTTATCGGCGTTCCCTGCAGTCTCTTCTTCTGCGATTCCAATCCAAAACATGCCCTCGACTTTGATCGGGAATCTTCAATCGCTTGACCGCTGACCCTTCTCTTTCCCGATTGCCTTTCACATCTTGAGCTTTTCTTCCTTTTCTCTTCAACCAGAAACTCGAAACGAGAAACTCCGCCCTGCGCCGTTGCTTGACTTTGATTGAGTGAAAGTAGTATTTTGTAGCTGTCAGAGAGTGGTTCCATTCCTTTCGCAACGGCGCTTGCTAATATTCCGGTGACATAATACCTATTGTAGTATTACAGAAACTATATTATATTAAAAGCATAAGGCAAATCTTTATTCTATAATCTGCCCATCCGTGACCGCCCAAGCAATAAGAATGCCCTCGACCCTTGATAGCCACAGCGTGACACAGCCGCAAAACCCCTTCCTGCCTCAATCCTTCTTAGTGACCTTGGCGACCTTCGTGGTGAATTCTCCCCTTTCGCCTCTTTTATCTGAATTCATCTCTGTTCATCTGTGGTTAGTGAGCTGTTTCTTGTCCTTGTTTCTTGTTCAATCCAAAACCCGCAATCCAAAATCTTATGCCCCTTTCGCCTTCACCTATCCGCGTTTATCGGCGTTCATCGGCGGCTCCCTTCAATCTCCGTGTTCTCCGCACCCTCCGTGGTGAAGGCTTTCTTGTTGGTTTGAAACTTCTTCATCCGCGTACATCGACGCGTATCGGCGGCCAGTATTCACCTCTTCTTCTCACCCCTGAATTGATATTTGTTTCATTCGCAACCCATTCGTGCGATTCGTGTTCCAAAGTTGGCCCTTTTTATTAACAAAAAGTTCGTTGACCGACATCCCCGCTACCCGTACACTATAGGCTAGATGTCGGAGAAGAAAGCTTTTTGCCACGCTCATAAACGAAAGGAACATATGCTGACACAGAAAATGACCGGTGCAACGACCCCCTTCAAATGCAATCCGACCGCAACACGGGCTGCTTCTCAGCATCGCCGAGTCACGTCTGCTCGTCGGCAAAAGGAGGAGTTCTCGGTGAACTCTGAGCCCTCGGTGGCCCAGGAGGATAGTCTTGCTTTTTCTTTGGGCTCTTTGTCCCTCGGGTCTCGAACCTCTTCGCGGTTCGCCTCTTCTTCTCCAACTCCAAATGCCATTTGTCCCGCGTTTCGCGATTCGCGCCATTCGTGTTCCCACTCTCTCTTGGACCATTCCAGTCCAAAAATTTATGAAACAAAACACGTTTTCTCGCGTCACCGCGTCACCCGCGTCACCAATCCCCACAAAGAGCGCCCAAAGTCGTTCACTCTTGGACTTCGAAACTTATTGCTGGTCAATTACTTGCGCATCCCCTTGCACCTTGCTCCTTGCTCCTTTCACCTGCCCCGCCTTTATCGGGGCCTCGCGTCACCCACGCGTCACCTCGCGTCACCGATTGTTGCGTTATTCAT
>JACRIR010000191.1 GCA_016215705.1 Candidatus Poribacteria bacterium
ACCTTGACGACCCTTGACAACCCGCTCCGCCCGTCACACTGCGCCGTATGGCGCCATATTGACAGACGCAACTAAAGGAAATAGAATTATGAATCTGCCCTGCAATTCTGTAAGTGCGAATGAATTCGCATTCGCAGAGCGATAAAAGGCCGAAAATCTTGTGAGAATGAATTTGCGCCTGCAATGGCCTGATCCGGATACATAATTGCGGAACAGGACTCTTGTATCTCTTTTGCATGACATACGCAGTTTTCGACAATCCCCGCGCGCGGATAGGTTGATACGGAGGTCCCGGCAAAATGCAACGGCAACACAAACAAGTGAGGTTGCTGATGGCTCTGGTCTACATGGCCTTTGCCTTCGCCTACAGAATCATGATGATCCCTCCCGGCGTCAACGATTCGCATCTGCCTGACCTGACAGGAGACTTGATGATGAACTACGACATCGTCTCCGAGATAATAGGAGCAAAGTCCATCCTGGACGGCAGCTTCAGCATGTATGTCGGAAGATATTCCCGGGATATCATTCCCAACGGCGTAGTGCTTCCTTATCCGCCTCTCACCGCCTACTTGCAGACCCCAATAGTCTATGTCGGAACCAGGCTCGGGTTGGACCCCTTCGGAATGACAATGTTCATGATTTGCGGATTGCCGTACATCGTGCTTGGGGCGCTATGCGCTTTGCAGGCCGGCTATGTCTTGAGAAAATGTCTCGGCGTATCGGACGAAATGACGATCACGGCCACAGTATTCCTGATTCTATTCTCCTCGCTCATGTTCTGGGTCGTCACATATGCGGCTCGGTTCGAATACGTGGCCGCGCTTTTCCTGCTGCTGGCAATGTCCGCGCTTGGGAGCAACCGATATGGACTGGCCGGTATTTGCCTCGGGTTGTCACTCATGACGAAACAGTTGGCTTTGCCCGCCGTTATGGCATTCGTGATCGTAGCGTTGTTCGGAGCGCTGAGGAAGGAAATCGAACTTCGGAAAGCGTTTCTTCTGCTCGTGACGATTCCCATCCCGTTTGTCATGCTGGTCCCTTTCTACATTGCGAGCCCCGAAGGCGTTCGTGAGGGAATGCTCAAAACGCCTTCACTATTCCCGATAATGCATGTAAGTTTTGTTAACCTCTGCGCTCAGGTGGGAAAACTCGTGTTCGAGGAAAGGGCAGTCGGAGAATTCCTAAAGCTTCACTCGAATTCGATCATTCTGCTGTTATGCGTGGGCTACATTCTCGCGGTTGTAAAATCGAAGAGGTTGAGAATGGACTCGAGCCGTTTCTGCGCGCTCGCCGGACTGGCCTCTTTCTTGTTGGTGATCCTCACCAAGTATACGTACATCGACAAATACTCGGTCCCCGCATCGGTGTTCGTCATACTCTGGGGCGCTTCCCGCAAACCCGGCTTCCCGTATGACGCTTTGTGGTTCGTAGTACTGCAATCATTCATCCTCGACCACGTCCCCGTGATTTGGAAACAATATGTCGGCCTGATCTTCTACAGCATGGTATTCGCCTATGTTCATTACATGGCGTTTACCGGAAGCGACAATAAATTGACAATCGCCGATTCGCGCGAGCCCCCTCCGGAAGTCGTTGGACCTTAGCCAGGGCCCTTGTGGTTGAAGTCTCTTGCTCGCGCCACGAGGCTCGAGATCCCGCGCGCCTCGCGCAGCCCTTTTCAGCTTGCTCCCTTCACCTTTCCCCTACTCTTTCGGCGAACGCACGAAACAGAGTGCGAGAAGGCTGGCAATCATACAGGCCGCGGCCACCGGAAAGATCACGCGGTAACCCGCCATGTCTATCAACTTGCCCCCGAGCAAAGGTCCGAAAATCTGCGGCGCAGCCATACTGATGATGCCGATACCCACAAACTCGGCCGTGCGCTTTTCAGGGATGAGATCGAGCATGTAAGCGTATCCGACTCCCATAATCGCTGCAAGCGGAATTCCGGTGAGCCCCACGGTGACAAACGCTTGCGTCAAATCTTGCGAAAACCCCACCAGTAACTCACTCGCCGCCCAGAATACAATCGCGCACAATAGAATTCCTTTTCGTCCCATCCGGTCGCCCAGTATGCCCAAAGGCAACACCAGCGCCGTTTGCACGACTGACATCATCATCGGAACCAGGAGCGACTGTCCTTGAGGAACCTTCAGATGTTCGGATAAGAACAGGGTTAGAAAGGGCGCCGGAATCCAGAAACCGAGCCACCAGAGAAACTGCGCGACGAAAAACATCATCGCATTTCTCTCCTCCAGTATGCCGGACAAATGGCGCAAAGGGCTGAAAGCCTCCAGCGGTTTGATTGAGGGTTCGCCTGAAAGCTCATTCGAGAGTTCGCCCGCCGCCTCCGCCTCGGGGAGAAACTTGATGGCGATCAACGCGCTGCCGGCCATGACGGCGGCCACGGTGTAAAACGTCGCTACCGGATGCTCATCCCAGATGCGCGAACTAACGAGAAAGCTTGCAATCAGACCGATGCCGCCGCACAGGTTCATGACCCCGCTGGCAGTGCTGCGCTGGTGAGGCGGCGTGATATCGGGAAGCAAAGACATATAAGGAGTCTGTGCGGCGTCAATAAAGACATACATTACCGCCGATATTGCGCAGACGATAGCGAATGCTTTCAAATGCGGGAGGACTGCGACGCAGAGGGCCGCGCCCAGTATTCCAAAGAATACATATGGTCTGCGGCGGCCGAATCGCGTCGAGGCGCGGTCACTCAAGTAGCCGACGATAGGAGGAATGGTGGAGCCGGAGAATCCCGCCAGGCTGAGCACGAGTGAAATCTTGAATTTCGAGTCGGTGAACTTATCGAGAAACAGCGGCATCGAGCCGGAGTAGAATCCCCAGAAGAAGAGCACCCCGAACCATCCAAGGCCGAGGAGAAGCATTCTTGTTGCAGTGATCCTACGTGGCGTGGTCAATGTGTCTGTCCCTCCGAAGGAAGCATGCGCAATGACGCGCGATTTCTTGTCATTCCCGCGAATGCGGGAATGATACGGAGAAGCTGTCTATTCTATTCGTGTAATTCGTACAATTCGTGCGATTCGTGATCCGGAACTTTTCTTCTTCATTCGTGATTCGTCTCGCGCCATGCGTCCCGCGTTTCGCGGGATGATATTCGTGTTCCCAGAGTTTCTTCTTCTTTTGGCTGCGGCTATGCCGCGCTGTGATCTCTGTGCCTTTGCGGCATATTTCAGACCTTTGTCGCCACGAGTTGCTCGAGTCGCCGAAGACAGCGGCTCAGGCTGTCGGAGAATCGGGCCGCCACCTCTGGACGCCATCCTCTCTTGGTGTCATTCACGAACTGGATCAACCTGGAATTATATGCCGGCCCCACCTTGCGGCCGCTCTTGACCCTGGGTATCATGTCTTCGCGGATATCCTTGCGGCGTGACGCGCGCGCAATTTCGATCATCGTGTGTTTTGGGTCGGGCAGCGCTTCGGGATCACGCGGGATGAGCGAGACGGGCACATTTAAGAAATTGGCGAGACGCTCGGCGTCGGCAATAAGCCATGCCTCGATCTCGCGGACAACAATTCGGAAACAGATGCCCTGAGCCGGGTCGGGAAGCCATGCCCTCAGGAACGAAGGTGAGCAATCGGTGTCGTGATCCAGGTCAACAAGCACAATCCACGGACTGATACGAGCCGCCCGGTTGTATCCGTCAATCTCTTTCCGGAGGAAGGGTTTTCCGTGCTTGCCGTAGATTGTCCCCGGCGACGCGCCCGCCCACTGTATTAGGCGTCGCAGAACCGCCTCGTCCACAAGTCCTTCAACTGCGCCGGAGATGATGACAGCGTTCGGCATGGTTGTCGGTCAATCCCCAAGAAGCGTCAGTTGTTCGACCCTGTGGGGGCGAGTCCGGGGAATAACGGCATCGGCAAGAACCGAGCCTCCCTCAAGGAGAGCGCGAATTTCATCGAAGCTGCTCGCAGGGGTTACGGTTGTGCCTTCACCGGGCTGGAGGAGGAGAACTTCATCGAGCCCGATGCCTTCGTCGCGCAGCAGATCACTCGAATGCGTGCTGATGAACATCTGCCGGGCGAACCTGCGTTGGATACGCGCGAACATCTGGGGAATGAACCTGACCACTTCCGGATGAAGCGACAACTCGGGCTCTTCTATGAGCAACGGGCCGCGTCCGTCGAGCGCCGCCCAAAGCAGCCCGAACAGCCGGAGTGTCCCGTCGGAGAATTGTTCCTCTGTCTGCCACGCGCCGCGACGCCGCCAATGTTCATACTTGCCATGGAGGTGAGGCGCTCCCTTCGCATCGCGCTTGAGTTCCAGTTCCTTTAACTGCGGCACGGCGACACATAGAGCGTTCACGATGCGCTCCAGCCGGGCATTTCTCGTCTTGTCCGGCGTGCGGGAGATTTGCTCGAGAAAATCGCCGCCGAACGGATCGCCGCGCCTGCCGGCCGACCGGTCCGGCTCGCGAATCAGTTGCGGAACGATATGAAGATAACGAATGGACGAAAAGAAATCCGCAACCTTGCGGAAGACCTTGTTGGCGTAAACTTGCTCGAGGTAGGTCTGTGTGAGGCGCTCCGGGTCGGCTTTGTCCTGTCTGTCGGGACGCGAGAGAATTCCCGACCCGTTTCTCATGACTGATTCCTTCTTGATGATTGGGCGACGCAGGTTATCCTGTCCGAAACTGAGTTCGTATTCCCAGGTTGAGGCGGCTTCGCCCGTCCCAATGCGGGTCCGGATCAAAATGTCTGAGCCCTTGCGAGCAGCAAGGCAACGCAGGTTCGATACGCCTCCGCGCCTGCGTACGGCTTCCTGGAATCCTCCGCCGACGGAAACAATGTCGTGGAGAAAGCGAAAGGCATCCAGAAAGTTCGATTTGCCAAGCGCGTTTGCGCCGACGAGAAACACGCGACGTTCCAGATTGACGCCGACTGACGTGAAGTTGCGCCAGTTCTCCATCCCGATATGGGTGAATCGAAGAGTTCCGCTTTTTGTCATTGCCATCTTCCGTCGGCTGCCTGGTTGGGATTCCTATCTGTACTACTCACGTTCGAAATCATGAATTTCTGTCGTGTTTCCTTTTCTTCTCTTTTTCCCGAATCCGCGTTCATCTGCGTGCATCTGCGGCTAAGAATGTCTTTTGTTGTTTCTTCTTCTTTCCCCAAAATCCGTGCTAATCCGTGCCAATCCGTGGTTGCACGCTTCTTCTTTTTCTTCCCGCCCTCGCGCCCTGGTGGTGAATCCTTTTCGTTGCCTTGGCTGCGGCTCTGCCGCGCTATGTGCATCTGCGGCTAAGAATGTCTTTTGTTGTTTCTTCTTCTTTCCCCAAAATCCGTGCTAATCCGCGCCAATCCGTGGTTGCATGCTTCTTCTTTTTCTTCCCGCCCTCGTGCCCTGGTGGTGAATCCTTTTCGTTGCCTTGGCTGCGGCTCTGCCGCGCTGTGAACAGGAAAGCTCAGTACTCTCTCAAAATATCAGCTTGCAGCCTAAAAGTCAAAGGCGGGCCGAAGAACGGCGCAGCCGCAACCAGGAACAGGGAACCCGTCGGAGATGTGCTATCGTTTGAAGGACGACATGCAGTAGTGCTCTCCCGAATCGAGATGAATGTCGGTTGTCTCGAAATCCTTAAAGACCTCCCGCAACTCGTCGGGAGTGAAGTAATGGTGCGGCAGCCCCTTTTCGAGTCCATCCTGCGGGACGAAGGTTCCTGGTTCAATCTCCTGATATGTTTCGCATACATTCCTCTGTTTAGGCACGGTCACAAAGACGAATCCGCCTTTCTTGAGAACTCGCGCTATTTCTCCGACAGTTCTTCTGATGTCCGCAATCTTGGCATGATGGATAACCTGTATCGAGATAACGGCGTCAAAGAAATCATCTTCATATGGCAATCTCTCCATCATGCTTTGGAGTTGTAGATCGGCTGTCAATCCTTCGCCGCCTAGCCGGGTCCGGGTTATCTCGACTCCTTCCGGCGAGCTATCCAAACCATAAACCGAGAAGCCGTTTTGGGCGAGATACACTACGTGCCTTCCCGATCCGCTGCCCAGGTCGAGGACGACTTGCGCCCCTCTGCTCTTCAGCAGTTGTACAATGCCGGCCATGTCTTCATGCGGCTCTCCAAAAAACGCGCCGTGTTCCTTGAAGATTTCATTCCACGGGTTCCGGTCCATGGGTCAACTCTCCATACTACTCATTATCAGAATCGTGAATTCTTGTCACTCTTGTCCAAGATAACAGAAAGGAATCCCCGAAAGAGCCTGTCACTACTGAGTAACACTGACATGCACAAACCAGGAAACCCCTTTGTCATGAACAGCAGAGGCGAAACAACTTGCACAAATCATCAACCGCAGAGT
>JACRIR010000192.1 GCA_016215705.1 Candidatus Poribacteria bacterium
CCGAGAAAGCCGAATACACTGCCCTGTGGCACACTCAAATCCAGCCCGTTCAACGCCACAAGTGAGCCGAACTTCTTGCTCAAACCACTCGTTTCAATGGCAAGGTCAGTCATCCGCTCTCTCCTCCTGTAAGACACGCGTTTATTTGGGGACACCATGCCGCTTGGTGTCCCCGAATAAACGCCCGTCGTTGCGGGAGAAAGACTCGTCCTCTTCACCCGCGACCCGACGCACTGGAGTCTACTCCGCCTGTCTCCGCTGCCTGCCTGAAGGCCTCGATCCTCTCAGAAACGATGTGCGCCAGTTCGTCATCCGGAATTTGCAGGCGTCTGGCCTCATCGAGCGCCTTGTCAATCAGTCTGGAGACTACTCGCTCGCGTTCTTCTTTGCTGATGTTTGGCACTGTTCGCGCAACAAAGGTTCCCGTGCCTCGTCTAGTTTCCACAATCCCCTGAAGCTCAAGCTCACGGTATGCTTTTGCGACCGTGTTCGGATTGACCGTTATCTGCTCTGCCACTTCTCTGACCGAAGGCAACTGTTCCCCCGACAGCACCGAACCCATGGCGATGGAGTGCTTAAGTTCTTGCGCTATCTGAAGATACAGTGGAATGCCGTCTGTTGAATCAATATTAATAATCATAGCGTATCAACTTTTACTGTCTACTGTCATAATACAGTATACAGCCAACCCCGTCTTTTGTCAAGTCCACCCGCAATGCGATAGGGCTACCACACAATTTCGCTTGACAAAGTCATATTACGTGATATAATTCCATTCGAGAGAATTATTTCTGCGCAGGGGAAAGCCTTTGACTTGGCGAGTAGAGTCAGAGAAACGATATTATCCCGTTATCTAACGCCAACTTCGGAGAGGATTTCTACCCCCTAGAGGTTTGCACCCGCGAAAAGCGAAAGGGTGTTTTGTATTATGGGGCAGAAGCCACATTCTCTTGCAGCACAGGCAGTTTCCGCTTTATTTCCTTATCTGTGTTCTGATTTATTTCGCTTGCCATGTTTTCCCTTCCGTTTTTCGGGGGTTTCCTTTTCTCATCTATTTCTTGAGAGCAACCACCAAGTCGGTGGCAGGGTCATTTCAGAAAGGAATTCGAGTTTGCCCAGCCGGGAGGAGCCGCGACTCCTCCTTTTCACCACATCCTCTTGCAAGAGCGGTATTTCGGGTTTGTTGGCCACTGAAGCCTTCGGCCATGCGAGCGGTCCTTGCTTTCGTGACCCATAGCCCGTGCCGATAATTGCAGGAGGGGATTAGGACGTAGGGGGCGCACAGCGGCCGTGCGCCCCTTGCGTTTTATGCCGCTCCAATTATCGTAGACGCGGATTTGTTCAAAGAATCCCTTCCCGAACTTGACTACACGGTCGATTTGTGGTAATTAAGGGAAATCAAGAAGCAGAGGCAAGGGTTCAATCCTTGTCTTTTCACTTTCGTTTTCGAATCTGCATTCATCTACTACGGCAAGTATATAGCTGGACATCCGAATGGCCCGGAAGAAATCAGGATTCGTACTGGCTCTGGATATCGGCGGAACGAAGCTTGCCGTAGGGGTATTTGATTCCTCACATGGTCTTCTCGGCCGTGCCGTAATCCCGACCCATGCCGAGGAGGGACCGGACCGGGTTCTCGAACGATTTATAGAGTTGGCGGAATCGCTGGTGCGACAACTAGGTCTTGAGCATAGCCAACTCTCCAGAATTGGAGTGGGCTGTGGCGGTCCGCTCGACGCCGAGACCGGCATCATCTACTCTCCACCCAATCTGCCCGGTTGGGATGCATTCCCGTTAAAGAAGAAGCTTGAAGAACATTTTGGGGTGTCTGCTTTCATAGACAACGATGCGAATGCCGCTGCAATGGCCGAGCAACTATTCGGCGCCGGAAAGGGATACAAGAATATTTTCTACATCACCATGAGCACAGGCATTGGCTCCGGCGTCATTCTGGACGGGAAGATATATCGAGGCACGAACTTTTCCGCCGGAGAGTTCGGACACATCGTAGTGGCGCGCAATGGTCCGCGCTGCAATTGCGGCGGTCGCGGATGCCTCGAAGCGCTCGCCTCCGGAACGGCCATCGCAAGAAAAGCGCGGAGAGAAGCGGCGCGCAAGCCGGAATCCGTGCTTTCACAGAAACCCTTTTCAGATTCTGGTCTGACGGCAAAGGACGTGGTGGCCGCCGCGCGTCGGGGTGACTCTCTTGCGAAGCAAATCTTCTTGGATGCCGCCGTTTACGTCGGTCTAGGCATAACGACCGCAATCCATTTGCTCAATCCCGAAATCGTGATTATCGGCGGCGGACTGTCACGCTCGGGTAAGCTCTTATTTGATCCCATCCGCCAAACTGTCGAGGAGCGCGCACAAGAATACATCGCCGGCTTTGTCCGAATCGTTCCCGCGAAACTTGGAAAAGACGTCGGCATCTATGGCGCTCTGGCCGTCGCTCTGGAGCGCTGTCCTTCCTCTTGAGTCAAATACTGTGTTCGTGGGGCGGAAATTTCCTTCCGTCTTGCTTAACCTCCGGCAGCCGAAAAGCTATCATAATGCCCAACTCCCAAAGTCTTCTTGCCCGTAATCCTTTGCCAATGCCATATTTATAAGGGAAGGTAGGGAGTAGCAGTCTTGCATTCTTTAGGTGTGTTTTATCCTGTCTACAAGGGAGGGGCGTGCATATGGCGAACAATGGCGACTTGACAATAGGCATTGCGGGCAGCTGGGGAGATGCCTTCCTCCCGTAACTTCGGCAGGCGAGAATGCGTTGCACGTGACTCCAAGAGTCATGTAGATGTTTGAGGGCAGGAATTCGACACTCAACTCGTCTTCAGAGTCTCGACCGTTATGTTTTCGTTTGTGTAGACGCAAATAGAAGCGGCGGCGAGGAGCGATTCCTTCACGATTTGTTCGGCTGAAAGATCAGAATGTTTCACCAGCGCTCGCGCGGCGGCCAGGGCGTATGGCCCTCCTGAGCCGATCGCGATTATGCCGTCGTCAGGCTCGACAATCTCGCCGGTGCCCGACAGCAGGAGCGAATGGGTCGAGTCGCAAATGGCCAGCAGCGCTTCAAGTTTACGCAAGTATTTGTCGGTCCGCCAATCCTTTGCAAGCTCGACCGCTGCCCGTTGAAGATTCGACTTGTATTCGGAAAGTTTGGCGTCGAACCTTTCAAAGAGCGTGATCGCATCAGCCGCCGCTCCGGCAAAACCGGCGAGCACCTTGCCGTCAGCCAGCCGCCTTATCTTGGTTGCGTGATGTTTTACGATCGTGTTGGAAAGGGTCACCTGGCCGTCTCCGCCGAGCGCAACAAACCCTTTATGTCTCACTGAAATTACGGTCGTGCTCTTGAACATTTTGGCCCATCCTCCAGGTTATAGCCACAGAGATCACCGAGAGCGCAGCACAGGCGAGAAAAGAATCTTCTTTCAATCCCTTTTCCCCTTTTCGCCTTTTCCTTTTTTCCCCCGGTCTCTTGGTTCTTGCTCGCTTTGTTCCTTGCGCCTTTTGCCTCCCACGTTCCGCGCATGTGGATGCGCTTGATCATAAATGGCCCGAAGTCGCTCTATGCTCACGTGTGTGTATATCTGTGTTGTCGAGAGGTTCGAATGCCCCAGAAGTTCCTGCACGTCCCGCAGGTCGGCCCCTCCATCCAGCAAATGCGTTGCGAAACTATGCCGCAGCGTATGCGGGCTGACGGAGCGCCTGAACCACAAATGTTTCGCATAGCTGGTTACGATCCTGTGAAAATCCCTCTCCTGCAGTGGATGTCCATTGTGACTCAGGAAGAGCTTCCTTTCGGAAACTCCTTTATCCAGTTGCTTCCTCGCGATCAGATATTCTCTAAGCGCGTCGACGGCATATCTACCGAGCATGGCCATCCGCTGCTTGCGGCCTTTGCCTGTGACCTTGACAGCTCCGCCTAAGAGGTCCATATCATCAAGCCTGATTCCTGCAAGTTCGGCCACACGGACGCCGGTCGAGTAGAGCGTCTCCAGTATCGCACGGTCGCGGATTCCCTCAGGGGTATCGGTTGGCGGGGATTCGAGCAACTGCTTCGTTTCGTCTACCGAAAGAAACTCCGGAAGCTGTCTCGTCAGCTTCGGAGTCGACACATCGTCGGCGGGATTGGCCTCAACGACTCCTTCACGCTGTAAGAGATTGAAAAAAGCGCGGATGGCCGATAGCTTTCTGGCAATACTCTGCTTCGAGGCGTCACCGGATTGGAGATGCGCGAGGTAAGCTCTTATTTTGAGGCGATCGATTTCGCAAACAGGAATTGCCTCGATAGGCGTGTCCGCGCCGCCGAAAAGATGCTCAGCCAGGAAAGAGAGGAATCCCCTCATATCGCTGCAATATGCCCGTTGGGTATGCTGACTCAGGTTCCGTTCGGTCTTCAGGTGTCTCTCGAAAAGCGCCAGGTAGTCCATCTCGGATACACTCGTGTTCAAAACAGCCAAAAGAATGCCCGTGCCATCTCAGACTTGAGTTTGTAGGTGCGTGCGCACGCTTTTGTAGGGACGCGAAAGGCGGGTGAAGGGGAATCTTACCTTTTCTGCCCGGATATCAGGTTGTGACTTCGTCTTTGGCATCCCCTTCTTTAGCTTCCTCTTTGTACCCACAACCCTTTTTGGGGCATTTCAGGGTAAGCTTGCCGTCACGAGAGTATTTCTCGACAAGAAAGTTTCCGCCGCATTGCGGGCAGTCTTGCGCCCGGGGCCGATCCCAACTGGCGAACTTGCATTCCGGATAGCGGCTGCAACTGAAGAAGACCTTGCCTTTCTTCGAGCGCTTTTCGACGACTTCACCCCCGCAGTTCGGCTCGGGACACGTGACTCCGATGCCCAAGGACATCGTCGTTTTGCACTCAGGATATTTCGTGCACGATATGAAACGCCCGGTCCGCCCGGTTCTTACCGTCATTGGGCTGCCGCATTTAGGACAGGTTTTTCCGGCCACAAGTTGCTGCGCATCATCCGGAGGCGCGCCGTCCTCTGTTTTGACCTCTTTCGTATTGCGGCAATCGGGATAGCCGGTGCAGGCAAGAAACTTACCGAAACGTCCCCATCGGATGACCATAGGCTTGCCGCATTTGTCGCAGACTTCGTCCGTCGGCACGCCTTCCTTCTTCACGTTGCGCATCGAATGGGCCGCCGTGGCAAGTGAATCCTCGAATGGCCCATAGAAATCATGGAGCAACTTCTGCCAGTCCACTTTGCCCTCTTCCACTTCATCCAGTTGTTCTTCCATGCGGGCGGTAAACTCGACGTCCATGATCTTCGGGAAGCTCTCAACCAGCAGCGAATTGACCGTGAAGCCAAGGTCTGTCGGCATGAGACGCCCCTTCTCTCTTTGGACATACTTGCGCTTTTGAATGGTGTCTACGATGGTCGCATACGTGCTCGGGCGTCCTATTCCTTTCTCTTCCAAAGCCTTCACAAGGGTTGCATCGGTGTAGCGCGGCGGCGGCTTTGTGAAGTGCTGCTCAGGCGTGATTCCTTTGCAGGCAAGCGCATCATTCTGGTTCAAGGGCGGAAAAGCGCCGTCTGACTCGGAACCATTGCCGTTTTCCTCTGTCTCTTCCTTATATAGAACCAGGAATCCTTGAGACTTCAATATGGAGCCGGTCGCTCTCAGCAGGTATTTTCCATTCGCATCGATATCGATCGTCGTCTGATCATAAATCGCGGGGGCCATCTGGCTGGCGAGGAACCGATTCCATATGAGAGCATACAACGCGAGGTATTCCTTCGATAGATGTGGCGTCAATCGTTCCGGAGTCCATTCCATCGAAGTGGGTCGTATAGCTTCGTGGGCATCCTGAGCGTCACGCTTGTTCTTGAACACGTTCACGTGGTTAGGCGGATAGTATTCCTTCCCGTATTTTTGCAGAATGTACTGCAGGGCTGCCTCCTGCGCTTCCTTCGAGACGCGGACCGAGTCCGTGCGCATATACGTGATGAGGGCAACGTTACCCTCACCGGGGATTTCGATGCCTTCGTACAAATCCTGCGCAACCTGCATCGCGCGTGTGGGCCTCAGCCTCAGTTTCTTGAAAGCCTCCTGCTGGAGCGTGCTGGTGATGAATGGAGGATATGGCCTGCGTCGGACTTCCTTTGTCTCGACGCTCGCGACGACGTATTTTGCGCGTTTGAGGTCGTCGGCGATTTTCGACGCGGATGCTCCATCGGGTATCTCCGCCTTCTCGCCTCCGATTTTCGACAGTTGCGCCTCGAAAGGCGGGTAGCCTGATTTCTCGAGCAGAGTCTTGATAGTCCAATACTCCTGGGGAACAAACTTCTTAATCTCTTCCTCCCGCTCGCAGATTATGCGCACCGCGACCGACTGCACTCGCCCTGCGCTCAGACCTCGCTTTACTTTGTTCCATAGTAAAGGACTCAGCTTATAGCCCACGAGCCGATCGAGTACGCGACGGGCCTGCTGTGCGTTCACAAGCGCCATATCAATATCGCGAGGGTTCTGAATGGCCTCGAGGATAGCGCCCTTGGTTATCTCGTTGAAGACGATGCGCCGAATCTTGCGGTTGTTGGCGACACCGATTGACTCCCTGATATGCCATCCTATGGCCTCACCTTCACGGTCGAAGTCGGATGCCAGATACACGGCCTCGGCTTCCTGCGCAAGTTTCTTCAAGGCGGTGATGATCTTCCGCTTGCCGCTCAAAACGACGTAGTGAGGCTTGAAACCGCCGTCCATGTCGACTCCAAGCTCTTTCGGAGGCAGGTCTCGAACATGCCCCATCGAAGCCTCTACGCTGTATTCTTTCCCCAGATATTTATTTATCGTTTTCGCCTTCGCCGGCGATTCAACGACTACGAGTTTCTTCGCCACGTGCTACACTTTTCCTTTCTTGAAATAGTCAAGCCAATCGTTCACGTCGATATCCTCGTGCCCGTCGGGAGGCGTGCCCGTGCGCGGCCGATCCGCAGGCGCTGATTGCAGATCTCTTGCGAACTCTTCGGACAATATCAGGCGCGCTCTTCTGCTTCGCGCGCACCTGCGGATTTCGTTATCCGATGAGACAATCGTCAACCCTTTGGGATTCGGGTCCTTCTTGATCATGTCGATAATGATTGCGTCGGCTGAACTCTCTGGCGGCGCAAATATGACACGCAGTCCCCGCGCGCGCCGGCGTGGGGCAAACTCAGCGTCAGAACCCTTGTCAAACACCACTATGACCTTTTGATAATGATAACGCAATCGTTCCGTCAAGACATCAACCAGTTTCTGTTCGTCATCGGGATCTGCCAGTGAAATGGACGACATTTTCCCAATCAGGTTATGTCCGTCGATTATCACTGGCATTCTTGAACTCTCCAGCGAAATTGCGCGAATGAATTCGCATCCGCAGCGCCCGACCTCAAAACACGATCAAGGGACGGATTCCTGAAGGTTAAGATAGCAAGAATCGGTCCATCTGATTCCGTCCGGGCAACGACTGAGTGATTATAGTCTCACGTTCATACCTTGTCAAATGCGTCAAGGGGTTCCGGTACAGCTTGCGGCGACTGACCGGCGCTTCAAGCCTGTCCCCGGTGCTTTGATGAAAATTGACAAAACTGTGCCGTTATGGTATATTTCTGCTAGAGTATGCGGCTTCGGGACAGGGTGGAATTCCCGACCGGCGGTGTGTTTCGCCCGGAAAGGCGGAGCGAGCCCGCGAGCGTGTCGCAGCCCGAATGACGGCGGTGACGTGCAGACCCGGTGAGAAGCCGGGGCCGACGGCAAAAGTCCGGATGGGAGAAGGCCGAAATAGAGACCGGAAGTGTGTCTGTTGTGTCCCGAAATGCCCTGCATTTCGGGCTTTTTGTTGGCACACGGTGGCGGCGCTCTAACTCCATTGCCCTTCTTCTGTCTTCTGTTCCCGTCGTTCCAAACCTTGATTTCCCAAGATGCTGAGTAGCCAAAATAAATACATGGAGCGTGCGCTCGAATTGGCGCAAATGGGCAGGGGGTCCACCAGCCCTAACCCCATGGTGGGCGCAGTCATCGTCAAGGATGACCGCATCATTGCCGAGGGGTTCCATAAGCGATTCGGCGGCCCTCACGCTGAGGTTGCAGCGCTTGAAAACGCAAGCGAATGTGTGCGTGACTCGACGGTGTACGTGACGCTTGAACCATGCTGCCATCATGGGAAGACTCCTCCATGCACTCGTGCCCTGATTAGCGCCGGCGTAAAGAAGGTCGTTATGGCCATGGAAGACCCCAACCCTCGGGTTGCCGGAAAAGGCCGTGACGAACTGGAACAGGCGGGAATCGAGGTCGAGTCGGGGCTGCTTGCAGAGGCCGCGAAGAAACTCAATGAAGCTTTCGTGAAGTACATAACTACGGGACTGCCTTTCTTTATTGCCAAAGCGGCAATGACGCTCGACGGGAAGATTGCCACACGCGAGAAGGATTCGCGTTGGATAACCGGCCAGGAGGCGCGACAGTATGTGCACTGGCTGCGAGCCGGGGTTGATGCGGTAATGGTGGGCAGCGGTACCGTCGAGGCGGATGACCCCATGCTGACAACACGCATGGCAAATGGGGGCGGGCGGGATGCCATTAGAATCGTAGTTGACGGTGATGCGAAGGTTCCGCCTGGTAGCGCGGTACTTAACATTCAGTCTGCAGCGCCGACGCTTGTCGCAGTGAAAACGACTGCTCCGTCGGATCGTAAGTCGGATTTGCGCGCGAAAGGCGTGGAGCTAATAGAGATCGAGCCGAAAAATGACAAAATCGACCTCGTGAAATTGGCAAGCGCCCTCGCCGGACGCAATATTGCCAGCGTGCTTATTGAGGGTGGCGGGGGATTACTTGCGGCGGCCTTCGATGCCGGAATAGTGGACAAGGCTTTGTTTTTCATAGCGCCCAAAATCCTGGGCGGGAAAGACGCGCCCACGCCGGTCGAAGGGCGCGGCGTCGCAAGAGTGGCCGACGCAACCAGTCTGAAGAATATATCAATAAGTCGAGTGGGAGACGACATCCTCATCGAAGGATACGTGGGCAAGTGACATGTTTACGGGCATCATACAGGAAATAGGGACGATTCAGCGGATTTCGCCCGGCCAGTCATGCAAAATCATGATCCGGGCAAAGAGAATCCTGAAAGACGTCGCGATTGGCGACAGTGTAAGCGTGGACGGGGCGTGCCTCACAGTCGCGACTTTCGACAAAGCCGGCTTTCAGGTCGATGCAATGCCGGAAACGATCGAGAGGACAACACTCAAGTATCTCAAAGTCGGCAGCCGGGTAAACATGGAAGCCTCGCTCAAGCTTGGAGACAAAATGGGGGGCCATTGGGTAACCGGTCATGTCGACGGCACAGGCAAGATTCTGAATACCGAGAAAGCCGGGAACTCGATCATTTATGAGATATCAATCTCAAGAGAGCTTTCGGAATATCTGGTTCCGAAAGGTTCAGTGGCGGTGGACGGCATCAGCCTTACTATTATCGAATGCGGGGAAGCCGCGTTCAGTATCGGTCTGATTCCGCACACGTTGCAGAATACGACGCTTGTCGAGAAGGGCATCGGCGATCATGTGAACCTCGAGACCGATGTCATCGGCAAATATGTGCGGAGACACTTAAAAGGCTCCTCCGACGGAAGCGTCACCGAGAAACTCTTGCGCGAATCGGGTTTCATCTGATGTGAAATGATATCCGCAAATGAATGCGGATTTCTCGTAGGGACGGATCGAGAACCGCCCCTGTAAAAGACAAATCATGACGGAAATTCACAGTTTCAAATGTGTGCAGTACAGTTTGTGTCAGTAAGGAGGACCATATGTTTAGTCCAATCCCTGAAATCCTGGACGAAGTAAGAGCGGGACGAATGATAATCCTCGTTGATAACGAGGATCGTGAAAACGAAGGCGACCTCATGATTGCGGCCGAAAAGGCAACGCCTGAGGGCATTAATTTTATGGCGAAGTACGGCAGGGGGCTTATTTGCCTGGCGCTGACCGGCCAAAGATGCGATGAGCTCAAATTGCCAATGATGGTCTCAAAGAACAATTCCCGCTTCGAAACCGCATTCACGATTTCCATTGAAGCGAAAAGAAACGTTACAACGGGCATCTCTGCCGCCGACAGAGCGACGACCATACTGACTGCGATAGACGCTGCCAAAGGAGCGGATGACATTGTCGCCCCGGGTCATGTGTTTCCCTTGCGCGCGCGCGCGGGAGGCGTTCTCGTCAGGGCGGGGCAGACTGAGGGTTCCGTTGACCTTGCGCGTCTGGCGGGATTATATCCCGCAGGCGTGATTTGCGAGGTAATGAAAGACGACGGCGCCATGGCGCGTGTGCCCGACCTGATACAGTTCTCCAAACAACATGGCACGAAACTGTGTTCGATTGAAGACCTAATCAAGTACCGGCGATTGACCGAGAGACTGGTCCAGCGGACGGTAACTACGAAGATTCCAACTCCATACGGCGAATTTCTGCTCCATGTTTATGAGACATCTGTGGACAATTGGCACCATCTCGCATTTGTGAAAGGTGACGTCACGGGGCGCAAGGGGGTTCTTGTTCGCGTTCACTCGGAATGTCTGACCGGCGACGTGTTCGGCTCGAAACGATGCGATTGCGGCGCGCAACTCCATAAGGCGCTCCAGATGATAGAGAGGGAAGGCACGGGAGTTCTGCTCTACATGAGACAGGAAGGCAGAGGGATCGGCCTCCATAACAAACTGCGCGCCTATGCGCTTCAGGATCAGGGACTCGATACGGTCGAGGCGAACGAGAGACTCGGCTTCAAGCCCGACCTGCGCGACTATGGCATCGGCGCTCAGATTCTTTCTGATCTGGGCCTGACCGAGATAAGGCTCATGACGAACAATCCGCGCAAGATTGTCGGAATCGACGGGTTCAACCTCAGAGTCGTCGAAAGGATTCCGATTGAGATTACGCCAACCGTGGAGAACGTGAACTATCTCGAAACGAAGCGCCAGAAGCTTGGGCACATGCTGAATCTGTAGTCCCTTGGAATAGATTAGTCATCTGGCGCAGGATGACAAATGGATTGCTCAGGGAAGAATCGAGCGCACGACGGAAGGAGAGAGGCCAATGCCGAAAGTGTTTGAAGGCCAGTTAATAGCAAAAGGCAAGAAATTTGGAATCGTCGCTTCACGTTTCAATGAGTTCATCACGAACAAGTTGCTCGAAGGGGCGCTCGACGCCCTCAAGCGCCACGGCGCCAAAGACGAAGAAATAGAGATTGCGTGGGTTCCCGGTTCGTTTGAAATCCCATATGCCGCCCAAAGAATGGCCGAGGGAAAGAAATACGATGCGGTCATTTGCATCGGGGCCGTCATCCGAGGCTCGACTCCGCACTTCGAGTATATCGCCAGCGAGGTAACCAAGGGAATTGCACAAACGGGGTTGAAGACGGGCGTGCCCGTCATCTACGGGGTCATAACGCCGGATACACTCGAGCAAGCGATAGAGCGGGCGGGCACAAAAGCGGGCAACAAAGGGTTTCAGGCCGCCATGTCTGCCATCGAGATGGTAAACCTGTTTGATAAGATTTGAGGAAATGCCGTAATGGGTTCAAGGCGCAAGGGGCGCGAAAAGGCGCTTCAAATACTTTTTCAGCTCGATTTCAAGAACGATGACATCGAGGCGGTATGCAATGACTTTTGGAAACGGCAGCCGACCAGCCCGATAGTGCAGGAGTTCGCCGAGAAACTTGTAAGGGGGACGGTCGCAAATCGCGAGAGCATTGACCAGATGATTGTCTTAACCGTCGAGAACTGGAGCATGGACCGACTGGCGTCCGTCGACAAGGCGATATTGCGCTTCGCCACATATGAGCTCATGTACATGCCTGACGTGCCGCCGAAGGTTACGATAAACGAGGCCGTTGAGGTTGCCAAGTCATATGGCACGGATGAGTCGGGTCGGTTCATTAATGGAGTCCTCGACAAAATCCGCGAAAAAATAGGCAAATCGACAGCTTCCCCTCTTCCCGAAACCGGAGAGCGCTAAACACAATGGAACGTTTTGTCGACCTTCACGTGCACACCAATTACTCCGACGGCTCCCTATCGCCTGAAGAAGTTGTGGCACGCGCCAAGCAGTGCGGGCTCGCCGCCATAGGGATTGCTGACCATGACGAAGTGGCCGGCATCACGGAGGCCATTTGGAGGGGCCACCCCCACGGAATCGAGATAGTGCCCGCCGTGGAGATTACCTCCGGTTGCGACGGCAAGGAAATCCATTTGCTCGGATATCTGATTAACCACAACCATCGAGACCTTCGTGAAAGGCTCAAGCACTTTCGCTATGACCGTTTCAAGAGAATGGAACGAATGATCAAGAAGCTGAGAGGACTCGGCTTCAACATTTATATGGAATCGGTTCGCCGCATTGCAGGCCGCGGCAGCCTGGGAAGGCTGCATCTCGCAAGAGCCCTCTATCAGGAGGGAATGGTAAGTAATGTGCAACAGGCCTTCGACCTTTACATAGGCAGAGGGAAGCCTGCATACCAGGATAAGCCTCGCGTCGAGGCGGGGGAGGCCTTTGCATTGATCAAGGATGCCGGCGGCATTCCCGTCCTGGCGCATCCGAAACTTGTGCATGTGGATAAGACGATCCCCGAACTTGTTCGGCTCGGTCTCCAGGGGATCGAGGTCTTTTATTCAAAACATACGCCTGACGACGTGCGAAGATATCTGGCCATAGCCGCTGAACACAATCTGCTCGTGACTGGCGGCTCGGATTGTCACGGACTCATCAAAGATTCGATGCTACTTGGCACTGTCAGGGTCCCCTACCACTATCTCGCTTCACTGCGCGAGCACGTCCGCCCCACGACGCAGTCAAGATTCTCGTGATTCTTGTAGAAGTTTAGGGCCACGATGCGGCAGTTGCGCATTGCATGAACAATGACTGACTCTTCCCTGAGTGTTCCCTCCAGTCTGTCGCGTGCATTTGCCCGTATTTCCGCAATCTGATAGAATGGCGTTGCTGTGAAGCATAGGAGGTTTCGAAGTTGCTGCAAACCATTTCTTATGGGCAGCCGGCCGCTCGCGCGGCGTGGTTAGTCATGCAGGGAATGGCACTTAATCGAGGACACCATGCCGCATGGTTCCCCCGATTGAGAGAAACAGATAATGTTTTCTTAGGAGCAAAAGAAAATGACAGAGCCGGTTGACGAAAAGACCCTCGAGGCCGCAAAAGCTCGGCTTCTCAAGGGGTCCGAGAAATACGCGCAAAAGGCTGGCTACCGACTGAACGCGGACTCTGAAGTTGTGGGGACTATCATTACAGGCTTGGCCAAGAACAAGTTCAAGTATGGCCGGGCATATTGTCCATGTTTTTTCGTTTCGGGAGATCCCGAAGAAGACAAGAAGCTTATCTGTCCCTGCGAATACCACTGCGAGGACATCGAAAAACACGGCAAATGCCATTGTGGCCTCTTCGTGAAGGGCGTCTGAGGAAGCGAGGACTGGTTGCAGGGCCGAATACATTCGGCTTTTTCCCCGGCACGCAAGCGCAGGCAACCCGAATTCGCAATACAAATCCATTCTCGTGAGCAAGAGAGTCGTCATAAAATCCTTTGCAAAAATCAACCTCTACCTGGATGTTATCTGCAAACGTCGGGATGGCTATCATAACATCGAGACCATCTTTCAGACGGTAAACCTCGCAGATATCATCGAGATGGAACTGACATCTTCCGCCGTGGAGATAACGTGCGACAGCCCGCTTGTCCCAACCGATAAAAACAACCTTGTGTTTAAGGCATTTCTCGGTCTCAAGCGAACTGTGCGCTACCACGGCGGCGTCAAAATATGGTTGAGAAAACGTATCCCGCCGGAGAGTGGGATGGGCGGTGGCAGCTCAAATGCCGCCGCCGTGATTATCGGGCTCAACCATCTTATGCGAACAAAGCTTTCAGATGATACTATGCGTAAGATTGCGACGCCAATCGGGGCGGACGTGCCTTTCTTCATATCCGGCGGTCTCGCCGCAGCGTGGCGCATCGGCGACAAACTCAAGCCACTTCCTCTGCTTCCAAGAAGCCATATTGTGATTGCGATACCGCGCGATGTCGCCGTTTCCACTGCGGTGGCCTACAGAATGCTGACCGCTCCCGCGTGCCGTCGGCCCGCCCCGGGAAATCTGTCGCAATGCAGTGACGGGCTGAAGGCATGTGTGAAGGCTCTAGGCGCACATGAACCGTTGTCTCGCAATAGCGCTCTTCTCTCGCTGCTTCACAATAGTCTCGAAGAACCGGTTTTTGCCGGTTCTCCCGTAGTCGGAAAACTGAAAAAGTCTCTTCTCAAAGCCGGCGCCCGGGGCGCCCTGATGAGCGGGTCCGGTAGCGCGGTTTTCGGGTTGGCCGATTCACTCAGTCACGCGCGAGAAATCAAGAAAGCGCTCGATGGATTCCATGACTGCGCTTCCTTTGTCACAAGTACGACAGACTCAGGCTCGGTCATGGCTGAGAGTGTCTGACATAAAACATGTTCACTTGATGGCTCAGCCCGGACAATAATGGCATTCTGAAAAGGTGGGATATCCTATTATTCGGCTATGGTGAACGACGCGCGTCTGCGTTGCAAACCTGGAGTATAGTTGATGACAGCGGCAAGAAAAACGGCAGTCCTCACTGAACTGAAATCAAACTCCTTCTTCGCTGATTTTTCCGAAACTGAGATTCACGATGTGGTGAAGGTCTGCACTCTTCACATTTTCAGACCGGGTGAATATGCGTTGCGGGAAAACGAAGACTCGCAGCATATATTCATCATCTTGGCGGGCAAGATACGAATCGGCAAGACACTCTACGCGGGAGATGAGAAAGAACTGGGATTCCTGGGTCCGGGCGATTTCCTCGGCGAGATGGCGTTTATCGATGGGAGTCCTCGCTCCGCCAGCGCATTGTGTGTCGAAGAAGCGACGTTGCTGAAGATAGATAAGACGCCCTTCGAGAAACTGGTCTCTAAAAAGCCCGCAATCGCCTATAAGATCATTATGAAGATAGCTTACTCGCTTTCTCAGCGGCTTCGCGCCTCCAACGACGTCGTTGAAGGACTCTTCTCCAACCCTAACAAGGCGATCCTGGAATTCAAGACGCGCCTCCTCAGGATTCAGGCCATGCTGATGCGGTAAGCGTGGAACTCCTCGCGAATAAGAGTCATTCGGTAGATTCTCCATCATGCGCCGAAGCACACTGCTTCTTTACAGGGGTGTCGATTGCGAGTCTGCGTCCCTCACTGGCTCAGCCAAACGAGCAACGACTTGAGCGTGACGGCGAGCACCGACGCGACAAGGATGATTATGAGCAGAAGGAAACCAAACGTGTAGCGGCTCTGTTCTTCTTTGTGTTCCTCTTTCATAATTGAAACCCTCGAAGAAACCTTCCCAATCCCCTCTGTATTACCATTACAGTGCAATCGCCTACCGCAAACTATATCATCAAATCCTCCCTTCCGTCCGTTAGAGCCTTTCAGATTTCAACTACCTGAACGGACAAACGTTGCAGGTGCGAATTTATTCGCACAAGCTTAGCGGTATTTCCTCCTGCGCACATAAGAACGAATTCGCACCTTCCCGTCGCAGCACAGTCTCCGGGGAGGATTGTTCCCGCAACAGCATCGTCTAAGAGCGTCATTACATAAACTCAAGTAACGAGCCATCAGCGAGCGAATCGCGCCAACCATCAGAACTGTGACATCATTCTGCGGCGCTTCAACTGGCAATCGTACATCTTCCGGAATACCTGATACTTGGCGTCATGGTATTCTTTCGTTGATTTATTCGAGCAAATGGTCTTCCCGCTGTGACCCATTGCCGCCATCGCGGCCGGTACTGATGGGTAAGCGCCCGCCGCAACTGCGGCCAGGATCGCAGTCCCCAGCAGCATTGCCTCGGGTTCGCGCGGAAGCGCCATATCGCAGCCCGTGATATCAGCATGTTCCTGCAGCCAGAGCGGATTCTTCGTCCCGCCGCCGCACGCGTGAATCTTCTTGATGGAAAGCCCCTTTGCATTCAAAGCCTCGATGATGTGGCGCGTGCCATACGCGATTGCCTGAATGGTCGCGTAATAACGCAACGCGAGAGTCTCGATCGAAGTATCCAGCGTGAGTCCATCCACCATGCCGCGAGCATATGGATCGGCATATGGCGACCGATTGCCGTGATGGTAAGGGAGCACATGGAGACTCTTCGTGATTGCGGGGCCTTTGTCCGACGCCTCCTTCGTGCGTCCGACCATGTCATTGAGAATATCGTACGGAGTTTTTCCCGCTTCGTGGGCGGCAGAGACAAGTTTTCCGCCGACCGCGCTATCCTCGATAACGTGATCAATCAGCGAGCCCGTCGCGCTTTGTCCCCCCTCGAGCAGCCACATACCGGGAATCATTGCTCCGTAATATGGCCCCCATACGCCTTTGACGAATACCGGCTTTGATGTTGTCGCCATGTGACAGGAAGAGGTGCCTCCGATGAGCGCAAGCACGCTTTCGACGGAAGCGCCGGCAGAGGGTTTCTTGAATGAAGGGCCGAGAACCCCTATTCCTCCTGCATGCGCGTCTATGATACCCACACCGATCGCGGTACCCTCGCGCAGTCCCAATTCCCGCGCAGCCGGCTTATTCAAACGACCGGCGAATGAGCCCATTGGTCGCACCAATGAGCCGACTCTGCCATTCTTGAAAAGGTCCTCGAGCCCGACCTGTTTGAAAAATGACGTATCCCATCGGCCGTGTTTTCCCTCATGTCCGAGATATGTCCATTTGCAGACAACGGTGCACAGGCTTCTTACGTCGGTCCCGCATGCCCTGTATACCATGAAATCGGCGAGGTCGAGAAACTTGCGCGCATCTCCCCATGTTCGGGGGAGATTCTCTTTTATCCAGAGGAGCTTAGGTGGTTCCTGCTCGGGCGACAGCTTGCCCCCCACATATCGGAGCACGCGGTGGCGGGTGGCATTGATCCTATTGGCTTGTTCGATTGCTCTGTGGTCCATCCAGACGATGATGTTATGATCGGGTCTGTTAGTGGGCGAGACTGTGACTGGAGCGTCATCCTTGCCGAGAGCGACAAGCGAACAGGTCGCGTCGAAACTCATGCCCGCCACTCGTTCCGGCGTTGCGGCAGCGTTTCGAAGACACTTCTGAATTGCGTTCCCGGTGGCGCGCCAAATGTCCTCGGAGGACTGTTCAACAACATCGGCTTCAGGAAAAGAAATCTGAATAGGAGAGTCGGCGCTCCCCAGCATCTTGCCCCGGAGATCGAATAAACCCGCGCGGACACTGCCGGTCCCGACGTCTACTCCGAGAGCCAGATTCGCTTTGCCTGAAGGCGCCACCGTTTCATCTCCATGGAGGACTATTGCCCATACCGCATAAAGGCTATTCTAACAATAGTCCGCAAAGAAAATCAATCCGCCATCGAGAAGTGTCTATATTTGTCTTGATTTGTTTAAAACTATCAAAGTTATCCGAGTGCGAAAACTTTCTCTTGACAAGGGTCATGCTATATGATTTAATCCTTCTCGCAGAGCCTGTGTGAATAAACGAGCGGGTTATCTTGTTCGCGATTCTGACGGCGGTCTATTCACGTGGGGAAAAAGCCTTTGGGCAGTTGAAAGGCGCGTTGCTGTCTCTTGGAATGGCATAGCCTTCAGCCTCAAAAGATTGATTTGCACGCAAGCGTAGGATATTGCTTGACATGTCCTCACGGCTGTGATTTAATTTGGTGCGTTCAGGGTGGCGCAACCCTCACCAGCTAACAGAGTCAAGCTCGACACACAGCAGGTCAAACAACCCGGCGCGGGGGGAGTAATGATCAGGCAGGTGTGTGCTTTCCTCTCTACCACTCTCGTCTCGATCCCTGTCTTTGGTTCATGCGCAATTACCCACCGGGCCTCAGAAGAGTACAATAGGGTTAACCCTATTTGCTTGCCGCAGGGAGCGCGGAAGCGCAGCATATTATTCACTTTTCTCTTTCGCCTCCCGCGTGCTCTGCGGTTCAGATTCTGTTGTTTTGGATGGCAGCAGGCGCATTTCGCAATTCGAGTTGCACACGTTTACAGTTCTATGACGAATTCTGGAAGGGCGACTCGCGAGTCGCCCTTCCAGGATTCGGGCGTATGCGTCGCCGTATTGCGTATTGTACGAAGCCGTGAGCCAGGCTTTAAGACATTGGAAATATGTTTGCATGCGCCTGTTGTGTGACCGAATCGATTATGCGACCAAATAGTCAGCGTGTAATATTACCGCACGCTTAAGAAGAATAAGAAGGGCGATCAGTCCTTACAGTTTGGCGACTGCGACTGACCGCCCCTAGCCATGAAGGAGCGGGTATTTGCCCGCCCTCATGCTATTTGTATTTTACCATGAGCCCAAAGCGTTCGCAAATAATTGTGGCCCATGCTATCTGAATCCTATCCCTGATTGTAAGCAGTGATCAGCATTTCGAGTAGGAGAATCTTAAGGAGAGAGAGCACTTGGGAATTACAGGCGCCAAAAGTGGAAGGAGTGCTCATATGCTGCGGGTTGCTTTAGCCACTGCACTTTTGCTCGGACTGTGCTTTGTTTATTGCGGTGCGACATACGCGGAAGAATCAGGGTCAAGCGCAGGAGTCGAAGAGGACATCTCTCCTCCCTCTGAAAATAAGACACCCTTTGGCCCGGCAATAGGTGAAGATGCCATTACGGAGGGTGTGCCGGACTCAATTGAAAAACTTTTCTCAAGCAACCTTATTCAAGTATACCGTAGTTGTTCTACCGTGTTCGTGGGCAAAGTGGTAAATTCTCGAGCTGAAGAACCTCGCAGAAACGGAATTATCTATACAGAGTATGCTTTTTCCGTATTAGAGTATTTGAAAGGCGATACCGGCAAAAAGACCATATTGCTCAGGAACCTTGGAGGAGAAATCCCTGAGCTAAAACGAGGAATGGCCTCTGCCTTCTCATTCAAATTGGAGGTTGGAAAGACATACCTCGTTTTCTTGCGGCCAAATTATGAGCGCTATGTGCTTCCGATTGTACGAGTATTCTCCGTTCTGAATGCAGGGGAAAAGATTGCGGACGAAAAAGGCAGGGTTCTTCTTGACACTTATCTGAACGGGGAAACCATTCAGTCCGTGGAATCACTGTATACACCACTGATCTATGGTTACCGCGGAGTTGATGGTCGCGTTCCCCCTCCCATGCCAATTAGTGAGCCCGATAGTGTATCCATCAACGCCGTCATCGAGAGTGGAGAAAGTGTTGCAACGAGATATGGGGAAAGAGCGAAACGCCCGTACTTGAAACTGGAAACGCTGAAGGCATTCCTTGAGAAGAGCCTCAGATAATCTGAGAGCGGAGATATGAGAAAATCTACCCATCTCTACACGGTATTGGTAGCTAGCGCAACAATCTTACTCTCCATCTTGGACACTGCCCATGCCGACTTGGTTGGACACGGCTGGATAGAACAAAGAGAGATATACTATTCTTACCTTCCCGACGCAAACCATTGGCAATGTTTCTTGGACAGCAGTGCTGCATGGAATACCGTCGTTGATGATAATCCATCCGGCACTTACAGTGCCAATGATTGGCTGATTGGATACTATACGAGTGGAGGAAACCCGATTCGCGATAGGCTCCCTTCGCCCAACAATGGCGACTTTGAGACCGGCGTATTGACAAGCACGCAAATGGGTGATCGCGGATATGATTCATGGACAGATCTTGGGGCAAATGGCATCACCTACTATTGGTACGCATGGTGGGGCATCTTTTCAAATCGAATACAGGAAGCAGATGCTTTCGTTAATCCTGATATTGCGGATGATCCGGCACAGCACAGGAAGACCTTAACCCATGAGTTTGGACATGCATTAGGCCTCAATCATGAGGAGCGCTATTTCGAGCTGATGTACCCGGGAACCTACCAACAACCCCCCAACTACGCATCGGTGTGGTATAACCGCCTCGTCGACATATATTGGGCAAGGAACAATCTTACATGGGTTAATGCGGAGGTTGGCGAAACTGTATGGGTGTTGGAGAATTGGGCCGATATGGCCGTATGGTCGCAAACGCATAGCAATAGCGGAAGCGATGGTAGTCTCGTGATGACTAATGTGTCGCCGACCGTCGTAAATGCTGGTGGCTCAATAACGATAGAACACATTCACGTCGAGAATCGAGGGAATGTTGGTGCGACAAACGTCACCGTTCGGTTCTATCTATCCGAAAATGACATCATATCCTCCTCAGACTACGAGATCGGCTCGATTCATTGGGATAACTTTGCCGCTAGTAGCTTCTGGGCAAACGGTAGCGTAACCTTTACGCTACCAACGGGCATTCCATCGGGGACATACTACGTTGGCTTGATTGTTGAAACCAATAGTTCAGAAAGGTCCACCGCCAACAATGCAGCCATTCTAATGGATGGATGGGCAAACGATTTTTCAGAAAGGACTGTCAGAGTTTGTACGGTTGAAGTTTGTGACGGAGTCGATAACGACTGTGACGGATTTACAGATGAAGGCGGGAACAGTCTTTGCAGCGACAGCACATACTGCAATGGTACAGAAATATGTGCCGGTTCGTCAGGTTGTCAAGCAGGGACTCCACCAAACTGCAATGACGGGATAAGCTGCACCACGGATAGCTGCAATGAGGCGGCTGACAGATGCGATCATACAACAAACAATGGAGTCTGCAGCGACGGGCAATACTGCAATGGCACGGAATACTGTGATGCGTCATATGGATGCCGGACAGGAACCCCGCCAAACTGCAACGATGGGATAAGCTGCACTACGGATAGCTGTAATGAATCTGCTGACAGTTGTGACCATACACCAAACAACGGGGTCTGCAGCGACGGACAATACTGCAACGGTACCGAGTATTGCGATGCCTCGTACGGTTGCCGGACGGGGACCTCGCCGAACTGTAATGACGGCATAAGTTGTACTGCAGATAGCTGCAACGAGTCTGCCGACGGGTGTGACCACACACCAAACAATGCTGTCTGCAATGACGGTCAATATTGCAACGGCGTAGAGTATTGCGATGCGTCTGTGGGTTGCCAGGCAGGCGCGTCGCCAAATTGCAGCGACCCAGACCCCTGCACATCTGATATTTGCGACGAATCTGTCGATACGTGTCTGCACTTGCCGGGAGGTCCG
>JACRIR010000194.1 GCA_016215705.1 Candidatus Poribacteria bacterium
ACTCTGCGGTTGATGATTTGTGCAAGTTGTTTCGCCTCTGCTGTTCATGACAAAGGGGTTTCCTGGTTTGTGCATGTCAGTGTTACTCAGTAGTGACAGGCTCTTTCGGGGATTCCTTTCTGTTATCTTGGACAAGAGTGAAGAAAGATGATGAACCTCAGTGCAGCGTAGCCGCAAACTCCTATGTGTCATTCCCGGGAAAGCGGGAATCCATTTTATGAGATAACTATGAGGACAGCGCCAAAAATCGGGACAAGAATTCAGGATTCTGAAAGTGAGTAATATGTAGGACACGGAGTTTCACGGGAAAAAAGAAAGACTGTGTCATAAAATTAACTTCTGTTTTCGGAAAAATTGCCTTGACAAGCGTCTATTCGCGTAATTCGTGTTCCAAAGAAATCTTCTTTTGCTTTTTCTCCTTCTTGATCCGTGTCCGTCCGTGTTCATCTGTGGCTAAGAAATTGTTTCTTCTTTTTCTCTGTCTTTCTTCTCTTCTTCGTTGTCTAAATCCGTGTAATCAGCGAAATCTGCGGATAAAGAAAGGGGTTCTGCTTTGTGGAGAAGGTTATTCTAGCAATTGACGGCGGCGGGACAACCACTCGTTGCCTCGCGATCGACTCGACTGGCGCAATCCGCGGCAGCGGCTCGGGTGGCCCGTCAAACCATATCCTTGCGCCGCTCGAGGTAGTGCGCGCATCCCTCGAAGACGCCATTCACGGCGCGGTCGCAACGGCAGAAGGCAAATTGTCGGATGTCTGCTGCATCAGTTTGGGAACAGCCGGAATCGGCCCGAACAGCGAGGGCAAGGAAATCATCGAAGACCTCGCTCGCGAGATCGTGCCCGCTGAGCGTATCACCGCTACGGGCGACATGGTCATCGCGTTTCATGGCGCAATCATGGGCGACCACGGCGTTGTTGCGAACGCGGGTACCGGATCGGTCATCTACGGGGTTTCTCCCTCCGGCGCGAGCAGGCAGGTGGGCGGATGGGGCCACGTCCTCGGGGATGAGGGCAGCGCATACGACATCGCGATACAGGGTCTCCGCGCGGGCGCTCGCCATTTTGACGGCCGCGGGCCATTCACGAAACTGGTCGACCTCATTCCTCAGGCGCTTGATATGTCGGATTATATCCAGGTCGCTCTCAAAATCTATGGGTTGAACATGCCGCGCGAAGATATTGCCGCGCTTGCGCGAACGGTTGCCGCAGCCGCGCGGGTGGGAGACGCCATCTCGGCCGAAATTTTGCGCCGCGCGGGCGAGGAACTCGCGCTCGGCGTAACCGTCGCCATCCGCGAACTTGGCATGGAAGATATGAGCGTGCCGGTCTCGTATGTCGGCTCAGTCTTCGACTCCGGCGAACTCATCCTGCGCCCGTTCGCCGAAGCCGTCCTTCTGAAGTACCCGCGCGCCACTGTTCTTCCCCCGAAATTTCCCGCTGTCATCGGCGCATTCGTCCTCGGCGCGAAAGAGGCCGGCTGGACCATCACGCCACAGATGTTGATGAGCATAAAGAAGTGTCTGTTGAGACAATAAAAGAAAGCGTTTATTGACCACAAAGACGTAAAGGCCGCAAAGCTAAAACTCCTGAACCTGTCCCTGAATCGACGGACAAGTACAGCGTCGACCGCCCTGAAATACACGAGATGGTGCTTTTGGCGAAAAAAGTTGGCGAACTGCTGCTGCCAAAGTTGCTGGGTTGATTTCTTGAAGGGATGGCGATTCTTGCTTACGGCGTGATTCCAACCAGTATTAGCGGCACTGCCGGAACTCCGCGGCCTTGCCTGATTACGTTGTAGAACTCTCCTTCATAGTAGGCGACACCGGAACTCATCTGCATCTGCAGAGCCTTCATCGGCAGTATCTCAACGCCCCATTCTCTTCTGTCCAGGGCGCAACGGTCAGGCTGTTTCCTGCCTCGACGGGATCATACACCGGCTTGTTCATGGGGCGTGTCCGCAATATGCCGGCGAGTTCTTGCTTAATTCTCTCGTTAGCCAAGGCAACATATTTCTGGACGGTCTCCGCGCCGGCTCCTCTTCGGTTGTGGCGAATTGCCGCTATTATTGACGTCCCCGTTCCGAGGAATGGATCGAATACCCAGTCTGCCTCATTTGTCATCGAAAGGACCAATCGCTCCACCAACTCGACCGGAAACTGGCACGGATGCTCCGTTTTCTCGACGTGATTGCTCTTGACGTTGGGAATCACCCAAAGATCGCCCGGATTCTTTCCCAGCGGGTTGCAGGAATAGCTTCCCGCCTTTGGCCCTTTGAAGTATTTCTTGCCCGGGTATTTCTGCGGTACCCGGACAGGGTCCAAATTGAAGACGTAATCATCCGACTTCGTGAACCAGATAATCGTTTCGTATCTTCCTGAAAAGCGGCTGCTGCAATGCAGGCCGTGCTCAAAGTGCCAGATTATCCGGTTGCGCATCTTCAACTCAAATCTGGTGAAGATCGGGTATAGCGCTGTGTCGAGAGGGATGATTGCTCCACCCTTCTCGACATGATTCCCGACTTGCCAACAAATGCTGCCGCATGGAGACAGACATCGCACGCACTCTCTTATCACAGCCTCTTGCTGCTCCAGATATTTTTCGATCTTCAGGCGCTTTTCGTACTCTTTGCCGATATTGTAAGGCGGCGACGTGACAATCAATTGCAGCGAACCGTCGGGAATGGTCCTCAATAAATCCATACAATCGCCCGGATAAACAACGATATCCTCGCGCGCATCAAATGTTTCGGATATTCTTCTCTTGTCGTGTATCATCTTCAAACAGCCTCTTCGCGCTCGTACCGTCTCCCTTCGATCTGTTTGAGTCTACCGAAGACTTCACCATGTGTCAAGCATATCTTCCAAAGACCGACCCGACCGAACCCGATCTGGTTGTCAGATCACTTGACGGCGTTTTCCAGAGGGTGATACCCTGTAACGGGTGATTTCTCAATGGCGGGAGAGCGCAGCGCGGCGAAACCGCAACCAGAAGAAGAAAAGACTGCTGGAACCACGGATTTCACGGATGACACGGATTCGGGAAAAAGAAGAGGAAGAAAAAGAAGAGGCATCCTCTTGCTCCACAGATTTACGCGGATTCACACGGATTTTTGAAAAGAAAGAGAACATAAAATCGCGACAAGAATTCCCGATTTTGAATGTAAGTAGTACAGAATCCGAAAATGAGTGACCTGAACAACACGTCGGAGTTTTTCA
>JACRIR010000198.1 GCA_016215705.1 Candidatus Poribacteria bacterium
ACGCGTGTCTTACAGGAGGAGAGAGCGGATGACTGACCTTGCCATTGAAACGAGTGGTTTGAGCAAGAAGTTCGGCTCACTTGTGGCGTTGAACGGGCTGGATTTGAGTGTGCCACAGGGCAGTGTATTCGGCTTTCTCGGGAGAAACGGAGCCGGTAAAACAACCACAATAAAGATGCTCCTCGGTCTGCTCTCCCCCACTTCGGGCTCGGTCTGCGTGCTGGGGATGGACCCGAAGAAGGACGGCATGGCCATAAAGCGGCAGGTGGGCTACGTCGCCGAGAGTCAGAGCATGTACGGCTGGATGAAGGTAAAAGAAATCCTGAAGTTTACATCCGGCTTCTACTCAAACTGGGACCATGCCTTTGCTTCGGATTTCTGCCGCAGGTTCGAGCTCGACCCCAAAGCCAAGGTGAAGAGTCTCTCCAAAGGGCAGCAGATGCGCCTCGCGCTCACACTGGCGCTTTCGTTTCATCCTCGCCTGTTAATCCTCGACGATCCGACGATGGGACTGGACCCGATCACCAGAAAAGAGTTCCTGAACGACATTGTCCTTTCACTGCACGAAGAGGGCAGGACGGTTTTCTTCTCAACACATATCCTGGGAGAGCTTGAGAGGGTCGCTGACAGCGTCGCAATCATTGACAGAGGAAAATTGAAAGTTGCCGGCGAGATAGACGCATTGAAATCCTCGATGAAGATTGTGCGGATGACGTTCGACAACTCGCCTCCCCTGAACATTCATGTTGATGGCATACTGAGGGTCCAAACCAACGGCCGCGATTGCGCTGTTACGCTGACGAATTTCACCGACGACAAACTCTGCCAGCTTGAGCGGCTGTATGCTCCGGCCCACATAGAGGCGAATAATCTGAGCCTCGACGAGATTTTCACGGAATTCGTGCTTTCCTGACGAATAGGCGACCGTTCCCCTTAATTCGGGGACACGATGCGGCATCGTGTCCCCGAATTAAGCGTGGTTTCTTTCACATGTAGTCACGACGAAGGTGTGATTAGGCGCTCCGAAAACCCGAAATCGAGGACAATATGATCTGGTGGAAAGAATGGCGCGAGACAAGATTCGGTTTCCTTACCACACTCCTCTTTGTGACGGGCTTGTACTACAGCATTCCGGCTCATCGCGAATTGATTAACGACTATTGGCTCGGTGTTTTTCTCGTTTTTTTTGGGCAGGCGACCGCAATTGTAATGGGCTCCAGCGCAATGGCATCGGAAACAACGGCGGATACAGCGGTTTTTCTCGTTTCAAAACCGGTGAAGAGAATCAAATGTCTCATCGCCAAGTACCTTATCAGGGGCACTGAAGTGAGCCTGATAATTATCGCGCCGCTGACGTGCATGGTTCTGGCCGACTGGGAGGGTCATACCGAATGGATGTGGGTACCGCCGTATATTGGCCCGCAGTACTTGGCGCTGTCGTTGGCGATGGTTGTGTTCATTTACTCGGAGACTTTCTTCTTTTCTGTCCTATTCAAGAAGCAGGCTCTGTGCGCGCTGGCGGGGATTGCGTTTATGGGAGGATACACTCTCCTCAGAGGAATACCAGTCATGCAGGCTATACATCGGCTCGAAAGCATCCACACGGAGATATACCTGCTTATCCTCGTTTCTCTTTTCATGTTCATCGCAAGTGTGCTTTTGTTCAAAATGAAAGAGTTCTGAAAATGGTGTTCTGGAAAGAATGGCGCGAGACTCTGCCGATGGCTTTCCTATCGCTGATCATCATCTGCATCCTTTCTCATATCAGGTGGGAGGGCTGGCGGCTCGAGTTTTTCGAGATTCAATTCTGGGCGGTTACCATTCTATGTCTCACCTTCTCGCTGCTTTTCTTGGGTGCGGGAGCGATTGCCGGCGAGCGCGAAAACAATACCTTTGAAGGCTTGTTGGCTCGACCCGTTGGCTTGCTGAAAGTATTCGCGGCGAAGTATACTGTCAGATCAATCAGCGTCGCAATCATGCTTCCTCTCCTAATCGCATTGTTCCATTTCTTAAGGCCCACTCACAATCTCAATCTCTACGACGTTGCCAAGGGGATGCTTATAGCGTTCTCTTTTTTGTTGTTCGCGCTGACCCTGTCGTTTTGCATCTCTTCTTTCACTGACACGACAGCGAAGGCTTTTGTGGCGAGTATCATACTTATCTTTATGGCCCTCTTTGCGATCAACTCCACTCCCTTCTTCAGATACGCATGGTGGTGGAGCAATTCGATTGAAGAGATGTGGCTCAATTACCTGTTCTTCTATGGGGCGCTTTCCGCGGCTGTTTTGGCAGTTACCGCACTGATATTCAGGAGACGGGCGACAATCAACTATGACTGGAAACATCTCGGCGTGGCCGGCGTTCTCTGTTTTCTCGTTTTCGTAAGGTCTGTCTCGACCACATTCTGGCTCATTCCAAGAATTGCGATCTCAGGCGATCTCACGCTGGTGAGCCTTTGCAGGCAACCTGTCGAGAAGGTTCTGGACTACACGTCCACGCACAAGGGAAATTCAACCGACCTGGTGCGCCAGTACGTCACTTCTTCGCATGACGCGCGAATTGACTATGAACTGATACAGCAGTTGGCGAATCCGTCGGCGCGGATACGCAACGAAGCGCTGAACATGCTCATCCGTAGGAAAACCGAAGCGGCTCGCACGGCTGTGATACCTTTGCTTAAGGACTCGGACGATCAAGTAAGTCACAGCGCGCTTTTGTTTGTTAAAATACTCAAGTGTGATGAGGCCGCGCCTGGGCTTGTTGCGCTTCTGCACGATCCCAACAGTAGTATCAGACAGAGGGCCGTCATCGCATTAGGCGCGGTGAAAGACAAAGAGGCAGGCGCGTATTTGGTAGAAGCCTTGAAGGACCGGAATCCAAGGGTAAGCAGCACTGCCGCCATTGAACTCTGCCGGCTGGATTACGGAGAGGCGCAGCCCGAAATAGTGAGGATGATGTTTGAGAATCCCGTGAAACATACGAGGGAGACCATCGCTCACTGGCTTGGGATGATGAAAAGCGCGCCCGCTTGTGACGCCTTGATTACAGCGCTCTCAGATGAAAACCCGAGGCTCGTTGAATCCGCCATTGCCTCACTTGGTGAATTGCGATGCGAAGACGCCGTAAGGCCGTTGCTGACAATTTATTATGACTCCTCCTTCTGGAATAAGCCGGGATTCAATCCGTCGAACAGAGCGAGCGTCTTTGCGGCGCTGAAGAAGATTGGAAACGCCGAAGTCAAGAAAGAATTTCAAGAGTTATTCGCCCAGCCGGATTTGGACCCCGCCACAAAGATGGAGATAGCCGTATCGCTGGTTGAAATAGGTGACACTGAAAGCCTCCCCTATTTGCGCGAGCGCATGGCGAAAGAGATTGCGAGAGAAAGGCAAAACTACCAGGCGCGGGAATATGCCATAAGACTCGCAAAGGCGGGCGACTACTCGGGTGTGCCCGTCTTGATCCCGTGGATCGAAGGAGGATTCCCCGGAGAAAGATACCGTTACGGCAAGGTTCTCGAGGAACTTACCGGAAAGAAGTACGGGTGGGATTCAAAGAAATGGGAAAAGTGGTGGGAAGCGAACCAGACGGCTTTGCTTGAAACTGTCCCAGAGGGCAAATAGTGCGCTTGGGAGCGCGACCGCGCCCTTGGGCCGGTTAACTGAGGCAAAAACGCGCCAAAATTCGGGGACATGATGCCTCATCGTTAGCTAATTCGGGGATCCCGCCTCAGGCGGGACCGCAAGCTGTCCCCGAATTAGCGGCTACTTTCTCAGGAGGGATTGTTATGAAGACTAAACCATTTGCATGCATTATTGCGGTCGCATTTCTGTGTTTCGCGGCTGCCGCCCACGCCGTTCCGCTGCCGCCGGACATGTCGGGATATTACAAGTTCGGGTATCTCGACGGCTACACGTACTCAGTAAGAGTGGGAATGGGGAACGGTACAATCAATGTCTACATCTTGCCGTTCAATGACCTGTATATTGGGACTATCGTGGACGAAAAGATCTACTTTTCGAGTGAAGACGGCCAGTCAGGGTGGGGCGAGTTGAGGCAAATAAACGAGAACACCAGCTTGGTCACCACCCACGACATGAACACGGGGCAAACGAAAGAGTTCTCGGTCATCAAGATAACAAAAGAAGAGGCCGACCAAATAGCCCAATCAAATCAGGTCATAAAGAACAATTCCGAATGCGCCCACAATCTTAGGAGGATGTACACGGCGCTCCGCCAATTTGCCGAAGAGCATGGCGGGGAAATGCCGTATGGCCTCAGCGAGTTATACCCTCAGTACATCACGGACAAGAAGGTTTTTGTGTGTCCGGCGAGGGGCGGCGAATTCCACGACTTCGACACGGACTACGAATACATTCCCGGCTTCCGCATCGACAGTCCTAACCCTGACCAGGAAGCACTGCTTATCGAAGTTGCGGGAAACCATATGGCCCCGTGGAAGTTCCATTATGTGCTCTATCTTGATGGTCATAACAGATGGGTAAGGGATTAAGAAACGGGTTCCGGGTTCCGTCAATTATTCCCCTTTCGTCTTTCACCTAACCTAGGCGTGAGCCTTGCTGTGAGCCACGGCGTTCGAGTTCGGCGTCGATGGCGGCAATTATCTTGCTCTTTTGGGTGGCCCATTTGGGCGCGAGGAGAATCGAGCGGGGACCATCGGCGGTAAGACGCTGAATAGAGACTTTTGGGGGGAGATATTCGAGGAAATCGCAGACGAGATTGACATACTCATCGAATTCGAGCGCTTTGAAGCGCCCTTCAGTCAAATCCTTTTCGATCGGTGTGTCTCTGAGAACGTGCATCAAGTGAATCTTCAAGCTGTCGATGTCCATTTGACCAACGGCTTGCGCGGTCGCCATCATCTCAGCATGAGACTCGCCGGGAAGTCCCAGAATCACGTGCACGCACACCTTCAGTCCCCGCCGCCTTGTTCGTTCCAGCGCATCGAGAAACGTAGCATAATTGTGGCCCCGATTCACGAGCCGCAGGGTCCTGTCGTGGATGGATTGAAGACCGTATTCGACCCATACTTCATGCGACGCTTGATAGCTTCCGATTAAGTCAAGAACGGGGTCTGGCGCGCAATCGGGGCGCGTCCCGATTGAGAGCGCCACAATATCGTCGAATTCGAGGGCCGCGCTGTAATTGGCTCGCAATGTCTCGATGGGCGCATACGTGTTGGTGTACGCCTGAAAATAGGCAATGAATTTCTCGGCCTTGTAGCGCTTGCGCATGAAGGCCATGCCCTGCTCGATTTGCTCGCGAATGGGGAGGGGCTCGTGCCTCGAGTTGGCGCTGAACCCCAAGTTGTTGCAGTACGTACAGCCGCCCCATCCGAGTTTCCCGTCGCGGTTCGGACAGGTGAAACCGGCATCTATCGTGACTTTGTAAACCTTGCATCCAAAGCGCTCCTTCAGGTACTCGCTGAACTGATAGTAGCGCTTAGTCTGTGAAATCATGCGTTCCATTGAACCACCTGAATCAATTATAATTCAAACGACGTCGAAATTCCAAGCGAACGTGGACTTTGTTATGATTCATCTCCTGTCAGCCGCCTTTCAAGCCCCCTTGCCAGAACATGACACCTCGTGGTAGTATCTTGACTAATTTGGATGATTTCGGTTTCCAAATCTATTGGCAAATCAGAAAACCCGCATACAGCGAATAAAGAAGAAGTGGCGGAGGACTATAAAGAATGATGGGACACAGTGCGAGTGGTGTGGGCCGAACGACAAGACTTCTAACCTTGGGAATTTGCCTCATGGCCTTCCTGGCCACGTGCGTTATTGCCTCGCATGCATCCTCCGCTGAAGTATCTATTGCGCCGGGGCAATCTTGCGTCGGCCCGAATTGTCACGACCAACTCGGCAAGGAGAAGCACGTCCACCCGCCCATGGAAGGTGGCGAATGCTCTTCGTGCCACGAGCAGCAAGGTGAAGCACACGCTTTCAGGCTCCCTGCCGAAGGCAACGAGTTCTGCTATTCCTGCCATGAGCGATTCGGCCAAAAGAAGAATCAACACGCTGCTCTCGAGATGGGCTGCCTTACGTGCCATGATCCGCATCAATCGAAGCTCGAACGCCTGCTGAGAGGCGATTCGATGCAGTCGTTATGCTTTTCCTGTCACGACGCGGCGATCATCAATCAGAGGCAGGCGCACGGCCCGACAGCCGCTGGTAAGTGCGCCTCGTGCCACAATCCTCATGAATCAGATAGCCGGAAGTTGTTGGCTCAGCCGCTGCCGGACCTCTGTTTCAAGTGCCACGACAAGCCGATGCAGACGGCTGCGGGACCGATCAAAAACATAAAGAGCTGGATGGAAGCAAACTTTCATCCTCACGGTCCGTTGGCGGAGGGTGATTGCACGAGTTGCCACAACCCGCATGGCTCCGCAAACTTCAGAATCCTGAAGGCATCGTTTCCGGCCGGATTCTACGAAAGTTTCACTGAAGAAAGCTATGAACTGTGCTTCTCTTGTCACGACAGAAGATCAGTTCTTTACGAGGAGACGACGGAACTGACAGGTTTTCGTGATGGGCCGCGGAACCTTCATTACCTCCACGTTAACAAGCCGCTGAAAGGACGCAAGTGCACTGCGTGCCACAACGTTCATGCAAGCGATAATCCCGAGCACGTCAGACAGAAAACAAAGTTTGGGGCATGGGAACTGCCCATCCGGTTCGAGAAAACGCAAACCGGCGGAAGTTGCAGTTCGGGATGTCACAAGCGCGCCGCATATGACCGGCAAGCGTCAGGAGCCGTCGGGCAGCATTAGCAATGCCGTGACGGGTGACAAGCTTTCCCGCGTCGTAAGCCGGGACTGACTCCTCCCGGAAGATCAGCCGGAAGTTCAGAGGGCCAATCCGCGCAAGTGTTGTTTGAGGAACCTGCCAGTGTGGGATTCTTCACACGCCATGACAACCTCGGGAGAGCCGCTTGCGACCACGTGGCCACCTTCGTCACCACCCTCGGGACCAAGGTCTATTATGTAGTCAGCGCATTTGATGAGTTCCATGTTATGTTCTATCACGACTACGGAATTCCCCATCTCGACCAAGGTATTGAAGCAATCGACCAACTTGGCGATGTCATGGAAATGAAGGCCGGTGGTCGGCTCGTCAAATATGAAAAGCGTGCGCGTCGAGCGACCCTCCGCGATGTGCGAAGCGATTTTCAGACGCTGCGACTCCCCCCCTGACAAAATGTTCGCGGGCTGACCTAGCCTGAGATAGCCGAGGCCCGCATCCGCCAGGATTTCGAGTCTTTTCTTGATCGCTGGGACCGAGGCAAAAAAGGCGATGGCTTCAGTGACGGTCATGTTCAGCACATTGTGGATCGTTTTGTCCTTGTAGCGAACTTCCAGAATGGCAGGTTTGTATCTCTTTCCCTCACAGACGTCGCACGTGATAAAGACGTCGGCGAAAAACTGCATTTCCACCTTGATCGCGCCCTCTCCCTTGCACTTTTGACAACGTCCGCCGGGCACATTGAATGAGAAATCGCTGGGCGTAAACTGGCGAAGCTCGGCTGAGACCGTGGATGCGAAAAGGTTGCGTATATCTGCGAAGGCATGCATATATGTCACAGGGTTGGACCGCGGCGTGCGGCCAATGGGCGACTGATCGACCATGATCACACCGTCGATTTGTTCGATTCCAAGGATCGCATCATGCTCGCCGGGTTTGTCCGTCGCGATGCCCAACTCCCTGCAGACACCGCGGGACAGAATGTTCTCAAGAAGGGTGCTCTTGCCGGAACCGGAGACCCCGGTGACGCAGGTCAAGACGGAGAGAGGGACATCGACGTCGATATTCTTCAAATTATGCGCGCGCGCTCCGAGAACCCTGAGAAAGCGCCGGGGGACACGGCGCTTGGACCGGATATATCCGACTTTCTTGTGGCCGCTCAGATATTGTCCCGTCAGGGACTTTCGTGAGTGCGCCAGCTTTTCGGAGGGTCCGTAGAACACGATATTTCCTCCGTTCTCGCCGGCGCCAGGACCCAAATCCACAACATCATCAGCCGCGCGGATCATATCCGCGTCGTGCTCGACTACAACAACCGTGTTGCCTGCGTCACGCAACCTTTCAAGTATATCTATCAGCCGGGCGTTGTCGCGCGGATGCATTCCTATGCTCGGTTCGTCAAGGACATAAAGCGTATCAACGAGTCCCGAACCAAGGCACGACGCCAGGTTTATCCGCTGAGCTTCGCCGCCCGAAAGCGTGCGTGTCAGTCTGTCGAGACTAAGGTAATAAAGTCCAACGTCGACGAGATATTGGAGTCTTCGTTTGACTTCCTTCAGCAGCAGATCGGCGATCTCCGCCTGTTGTCTCGGAAGTTGAAGATCCTCGAAGAATCTGACGGCATGCAAGACGCGTTTTTGGCAGATGTCGGCGATCGTGTGACCCTGTATCTTGACCGAAAGCGCCTCGGGTCTAAGGCGTGCGCCTTTACACGCCGGACAAGTGACGTATCCGCGGAACCTGCTTAGCAAGACCCGAATGTGCATTTTGTATTTCTTCTTTTCGAGCATTTCGAAAAAATGACGGATGCCGGGAAAGTAGCCTTTCCCTTCCATAAGCAGGCGGATATGTTTTTCCGACAAATCTCTGAACGGCACATCAAGAGGAACCTTCTCGCGGAAGGCGATTTGCCTGAGCTCGGCCATCGGCCAGTCATAATTCGGGAAAGTCCACGGCTTGATAGCGCCCTCGTTCAGCGTTTTCGTTTTGTCGGGCACAACCAGGTCCATATCAATCTCGATTATGTTGCCAAAGCCGTTACATTTCGGACAAGCACCGAGAGGACTATTAAAAGAAAACAGTTGCGGAAACGGGTCGTCATACTCGATCTCGCAATCGGCGCAAACGTGGTGATTGGTGAATTTGAGAGATGGACCGTCCACCATGCGCACTTCCAGCCTGCCACCACCTTCGCCGTAGGCCGTCTCGAGCGAGTCGGCGAGTCGCGCGTGCTCGTGCGGTCCAATTGCAAGCCGATCCACGACAAGCCCCCACTCCGCATCGGCGGCCGGGGGATCAGCAATGGCCTCGTCAATCGTGGACACGCGTCCACCGACCACCACTCTTATAAATCCTCTCTTTTTCATGTCGGCCATTTCCTCGATTGCGGAATCATCTGCGCATCCCATGGGTGCGATGATGAAGACACGTTTGTCCGAGAATGCTTTCAGCCGCTCGCATATATCTTGCACCGAGTATCTCGTGACAGGTTTACCGCATCCATGGCAATGAACCTGTCCGATGCGCGCGAACAGGAGGCGCAGGTAGTCGTATATCTCAGTTGATGTGCCCACGGTCGATCTCGAACTCTTTGAAGGAGGCTTTTGCTGTATGGCAATCGCCGGTGGTATTCCATCGACACTGTCGAGGTCAGGCTTATTCATTTTTTCAAGAAACTGGCGGGCATAGGCGGAAAGCGACTCGACATAACGGCGCTGGCCCTCGGCATATATTGTGTCGAATGCGAGGCTTGACTTGCCGGAGCCGCTCACACCCGTTATTACGGTCAGCCTGTTGCGTCTTATATCAAGGTCGATATTCTTGAGGTTGTGAACACGTATACCGCGAAACCGGATAGAAGAATCCATAATTGACATCTCAAAGCAAGAGGCCACAGACAAGGCGATGAAACACTTCACAAACATTTAATTTTATCATTGACTGCGGATAGTGTCAAAAGAGGAGAGAAGAAAGATCAAACAATTCCGAGCGATTCCGACAGATTCGTGTCGGAGAGTGACTTGATCGCAGGCGCGTTTTCTGCCGAAACATGCTTGCAGGGAATACTTACCATGAATGAACAACCGTTCCGCAATTCGGATTCCACCCAAAGCGTTCCGCCATGCGCGCGAACAATTTTTTGGGCGGAGGCCAGGCCGATGCCGATTCCCTTGACCATTCGGGAACCTGAAGAAGTGTGGAATATCTTGAAGATATCTTCTTTCTCCTTATCAGACACGCCGGGCCCGTCGTCGCGTACGTAAAGGACAATGTCCTCGTCCTTCTCGAGCAATCCGATTTCGATTCGGTTGCGGGCGAATTTGATGGCGTTGGTCACGAGATTCTCCACCACCGTGGGGAAATAGTTATCATCGATCTCAGCCACCATTCTATTCTCGGGCGAAGCCCCCTGGCACTGGCTCAGGTTTGTCGCAATCTCTTTTCCGCAAGCCTGGGCTTCCGGGGAATAAGTTCTGGCAATGTCCTCGATCATCCTTCCCAGGTTCACTTTCCTTTTCTCCAGGTTCACATTGCCACGTTCCAGTTTCTTGTACTCAAGGAAATCCTCGACAAGGCGTATGACGCCATTGCAGGCCCTTTCGATCTTGTCGTAGGAATCAAGATACTTATTCGGAGGAAGGGTCCCGTCCCTCAGCATGTAGACGATGAACAATATTGCGGAAACGGGGTTCTTGATGTCATGCGTGAGCATGTAAAGAAACTCCTCGCGTTCGACCTCGAGCGCCATCTGAGCGCTGATGTCACGCGCAAGCCCCTCCGTGCCGAGGAAATTGCCATCCACATCATAAACGCCCCTCGAGTTGACCTCGAAGGCGCGAAAGCTGCCGTCTTGTGCCTTGAGTCGGATGCGGAGCCCTTTTGTGAGGCGGGTTTCATCCTGTCTGCGCTCCCTGAGAATGCGTTCGTTCTGTCTGTAGTCGTCTGTGTGAACCATCTCCGCAAATGATTTATTCAGCAAATCCTCTTTCGAATAACCCAGCAGTTCCGTCACTTCGTCGTTCACGGATGTTATGTTGCCTGTGGGGTCGAGATAATAGAGTAGATCGGGAACATTCTCAACCAGATGTCGGTATTTCTTCTCGGAAGTCTCGAGCTCTTTGATCTTCTGCTGGAGGCGAGTCGTTATTTCATTGAAAGATTCTGCGAGCAGGCTCAATTCTGATCGCTTGTTGCGTATTTCTATGCGCTTCGACAAATCTCCGCTGGCGATTTCTCTGGCGACCCTGGATGTTCGAAGAACGCTGTAAACGATCGTACGCGATAGCAGGAAGCCCATTATTGCAACTGAGAGACCAAGCAGGAAAAGTACACTTATGCGAGCCCACACCGCGAGATCCGGCAACCACAAAACGACAAGTATGTAAGTGGTGATCAGCGTGGGCACTATGCTCATCAATGCAAACGATAGAACCAAACGGTAAGCGATCCGCTCATCCAATATGTTTGCAAAAAACGTTCTTTCCGTTGGCATATCTCGTTTTCCCGGTCTTCTTGCCGTCGGGCAGCCGACAGAATACACTTGAGAATTATGAGAAGCATGATTCGTGCCATATATCGGAGAGAACTCTGCAGCGCGAATCTTGAGAACAACCAACTGCGCCTGCGACGGAGATTATGCGGAACTATATGTGATATGGAAGAAACACGCAAATCATCTGCGCGCGGGGAGAGGAGCCTGTTTTGCCCCTTGTTTCTATGGTAATCCTTGCCAACAACCTGCCAAACGGGGATCGGAGCCACCTACCAGGGAGCCATCCTCCTCGAACATGATGCATTGCGAGCCACCAAAGAAATCGGCCTCGTCGAGCAGAATGTGTCCCCTTGCGGACAGGTCATGTACGACATTTGCCCCTATGGTTGACTCGAGGGCCAGTTTTCCGGCATCGTAACTCCTCCAGCGGGGAGCGTTGATCGCCTCTTGAGGCGACATCCCGAAGTCCAGGATATTCAACAGGATTTGCAGAAGACCCTGGGGCTGCTGGTCGCCACCTATGCAACCCAGCGCAAGATATGGATTGGAACTCTTCATCACCATGCAAGGGACAAGCGTATGCATAGGTCGCTTGTGGGGGCGGAGCGAATTGACGTGACCCGGGTCCAAAGAAAAAGAATTCCCCCTGTTCTGGAGAAGTATCCCTGTATCCCCTGCCACCATCCCCGAACCGAATGGATGAAAGAGACTGTTAATGAACGAGACGGCGTTCCCTTCGACGTCAACGGCGCAAAAATACGTGGTATCACCCGACGGCGTGCGGTCATTCGCGGACGCTGTGGCGGCGCGCACGGGATTGATATGCGCTCTTTGCATGACGGCGTATCTCTTTGATAATAAATCGGCGACGGGCGCCGGATGGAAATCAGGGTCGCTGATGAAGCGGTCTCTGTCGATGAAAGCGAGTTTCTTGGCCTCGACCTGGAGATGTATGAGGTCCGCTGCATTCTCTCTGAACTTCTGCGCATCATAGCCTTCCATAATATTGAGCATCTCCAATAAAGCGATCCCCTGCGAGTTGGGTGGAATCGTAAATACATCGTAGCCGCGATAGCTTATATGTATGGGTTCGACCCAATTGGCCGGGCGCTCGACAAAATCCTTCCTCGACAAGAATCCGCCCGCCCTTCGCACGGAATCGGCAATCGTGCTCCCGAGGGCTCCCCCATATAGAGCGGAAGCGCCGTTGGTCGCGATGGATTCAAGGCTCCTGCCGAGATTCTCTTGATAAAGCCTTTCGCCGGGCTTGGGAGGTTCCCCGCTCGGCTTGAGATACACTTCGGCGGTCTCCCGGAATTGCCTGATAGTCTCCGCACGGAGACTGATGAATAAGCTAATCGCAGGACTTACCTCGAACCCCTCCTTCGCCAGCTTTATGGCTGGTTTAAGAAGGTCTCCAAAGGGCATCGTTCCGTAACGTTCGTGCAGCATGACCCAGCCGCTCAACGCACCCGGAGTGGTTATTGAAAGAGGCCCGCTCTCGGGCATAAAGGAAAGACCGCGCGCCTTGTATGCTTCAATGGTCGCCTCAAAGGGAGCGCGCCCACTTGCGTTCAGTCCCACGACTTTTCCTTCTTTTCTGAAGAAGACAAGCGCAAAAGCGTCGCCTCCGACGCCGGTGCTCCCCATGTCAACGACATTGAGCACAGCCGCAACGGCAATTGCCGCATCGACACAATTGCCACCTTGTCTCAACACGTTTATCCCTGTTTCAGTAGCGATCGGGTGCGCCGTCGAAACCATTGCTCTGTACTCTTTAGACCCAGTCACGGATGGTCTCCCTTTCACACTCTTGTGCAATACACCAAACCGTCTTCCTTCCGTCTGACCAGTTTCCCCTCTTCTTCCAGAATATCAATATTTCCTATTGTCTCACTAAGCGCAAGGAAGAGGTCATCGGGTGAGGAAAAAAGGAAAACGGAACGACATATCTGGTATGGGGTCCGCGGCCCATTCCGCAATGCGCGCAAAATGTGCCTCTGCCTCTTCCGGTGCCGCTCGAACACTTTGTCCGCTATTGCATGATATCCTTCAAAGGGCGCGCCGTGCCCCGGCAAAACGAGGTGACAGGCAAGCGACAGCAGGCGATCAAGGGCATCCATATGAAGTTTCAGGCCGCGGTACCCGGGATTGTCCTCGAAGATATCGAACTCGAGCAGGGCTGTTATTCGCGGATCGGGCAACAGTGTATCACCCGTGACGAGCAGCTTGTTCTCGGCATCATAAAGACAAATCGAGCCGCACGAGTGACCGGGAGTGTGGAGCACGCACAGCGTGAAGTCGTCGAACCGTATCACGTCTCCATCGTCTGCAAAAGAAACGCAATCGAGCCTGGGTTTGATGGACGGGTTTTGCGGCCCATGGACGAGTTTTTGCAGAAGTTCCGGCGGCGCCCCTATGGATTGGAAGAATCTTGCGGAGCGCCCGTCACGAATCGCTTTCTGCTCGGGAGATGTTTGAGTCACCTTTCCCGCTTCGGACCTATGGCAGAAAACAGGCGCCCCCGACTCCTCTCTTATCCGGGGGGCCAGCGCCCTGTGATCCGCATGTCCGTGCGTGAGAATAATTCGCTTGACATCGCGGATACGCCGCCCTCTGCGCAAAAGCTCCCGAGAGATCAATTCATACGCTTCATTCGTGGCCAGGCCGGTATCTATAAGCGTCGGCGCATCACCCTCGATGAAATAGCAGTTCGTCTTTACGTCGGAAAACGGATTGGGCGTTTCGATCCGATAGATGCCAAGACGGGCGAGATGGCTTTCCGTGAATGCGCTCATGAAAGCTTTTCAATGCGCTTTATGAACTCGAAGGTTCTCTCTTTGACGAGTTCCTTGTCATAATCCACGGTGACAACGTGGTAGGACCTTTCCACTTCGATGAGCGTCTTGTCGCTGGTTCCGAGAAGCCTGTGTATCAGGAGGGCGTTTGGAGGAGGAACCGTATTGTCTTTCTTGCTTTGAATCAGGAGCACCGGCGCCGTGACATCCTGAAGGTCGTTCTTCACGTGCGCGCACAGATCAAGAAGGGATGACACGCATTCGAGCGGAACAGTCCCGTAGCTCTCCTGGTTGGCGCGCGCGACAGGGTCGGCAACGTCGCTTTCGGACGGCGGCTTGAACCTAATGAATCTCTTTAGAATCGGAAGCAAGGGAAGCAACGGATTCTTGAGATACAGCGCGGCGGCGTAAGCAGCCACTCCGGCAACTTTGTATTGGCTCGCATAGTGAGCGGCCAGATGCAGGCTCAATGTCCCTCCCATCGACATGCCACAGAGAAAAACCTTCTCGCACCTCGAGCTCAATTCGGCGAGGTTTATCACGCAAGCCCGGTACCAGTCGTACCAGTTCGTGCGCGACATATCTTCGGCCGTTGTCCCGTGGCCCGGCAATGGCTTGCACAGAACGGTCAGCCCTTTCCCGGCCAAATACTCACCCAGTTCACGCATCTCGAAGGGAGAGCCCGTGAAACCATGCGTGAGAAGACATCCGACTGGACCCCGATCAAACCGGAACGCAGCGGTCTTTTCAGGATTTAGTCTCTTCATGATAACTTTCGCTCCTTGGAAACCAGCGACTGCTTCTCATAATTCGGGGACACGATGCGGCATCGCGTCCCCGAATTATCGAAAACAGTCGCTATCAATACCCTGCTCGAAAGTCATTAGTATTGCCCATGAAATGCAACGCTAAAACTTATCATAATGCACGAACTCTTCGATCTCGCGCCTTTTTGGAGCCCTGCTGTCGGCGGCGGGAACGCCTAGAGGGGTCATCGCGACAACGGTCACGTCGTCCGGCAAACCAAGCGCTTTTTCAGCGTTCTCCGGAATGAACGCACCCACCTGAACCGTGGCAAGTCCTATCGAATGGGCTGCGAGACTCAAGTTCTCCATTGCGAGTCCCATATCGTACATGAGCCAGTCGCCTTTACTTGTTATGGCCTGCCCCTTATAGTAGCCGGATTTGCCTTTTCGCGCGCATCCCACGATCACTATGGGAGCTTTCTTGATCGCCTCGGTCGAAGGATTAGCCGGCGAGAGCGTTCCCGCAAGCTGTTCCTTGATCGCAGGGTCCTTGACTACGATTATTTCCCAGCACTGGGTATTAGCCCAAGATGGAGCCCATTGGACGGCTTCCAGGACGGTCTTCAACTGCTCATCTGTGACGGGTGTGTCCTTATACTGTCTGATGCTGCGCCGTGTCTTGATGGCTTCGATGGTGTCCATTGAATCCTCCGGATTCTTCTCTTGTTGTTGTCATTGAAGCAGTAGATTTGGAAACTCGCTGGATGCTCACTCCCGCAACAACCCTCGTACTGCCGCGGCTATGGCCGGAAGCGCGTTTGTAGCGCTTTCATGAATCGCAATATCAGCTATATTGTGCGTCAGCGGAGTCGGTTCGGGATTTATTTCAATAATGGTTGCGCCTCTCGACTTTGCTGAGTACGGCAAGCTGGCCGCAGGCTCCACCTGCGCCGACGTGCCGACCACAAGCATAAGGTCGCACTCCTCGACCTCGGCATGCGCCGCCATGAGCGCGTGCATCGGTATCAGCTCGCCGAAAAAGACGACATCCGGCTTGAGAACGTTGAAACATACGCACATCGGGGGAAAAGAATCCATAGGAATCTGCTCGCGGTCGTATCGGCGCTTGCAGGACAGACAGATAAGCCTTCGCCCATTGCCGTGGAATTCGATCACACTCGAGCTTCCGGCAGCCTGATGCAGTCCATCAACGTTCTGTGTCACAATGCTGCTCAGCTTCCCGAGAGATTCAAGTTCGGCGAGTCCGGCATGGCCCCCATTGGGTTTGGCGCCGCCGATTAGGTCGCCGAGCTCACGCAACATCGTCCAGATTTTGACAGGATTTGCGACAAAAGCGTCAATCGTCGCATACTCCATCGGGTCATATTTGTCCCACAAACCTTGTGTTCCTCTGAAGGCTGGTATGCCGCTGTCAACTGATATGCCCGCCCCCGTAAGCGCAACCGCCTTGCGCGCACTCGCAATCTTCTCGGCTGCCCTTTCGATCAGTCCTTGCACGTCACTATCACCTCTGGTCATTTCAGCAGATGTCGCGCAATGACCATGCGTTGAATCTGGTTTGTGCCCTCTACGATCTGCGTCACCTTCGCTGCGCGCATAAGGCGTTCGACGGGATAATCCTGCATGTAGCCATACCCGCCGAAAATCTGGACGGCGTCCGTGGTCACCTTCATGGCAGTATCCGTCGCAAAAAGTTTCGCCATGGCTGCGACGTGCGAGAACGGTTTTCCTTTATCCTTCAGATAAGCGGCCTCTCTGACCATGTTACGCGCCGCCCGAATGGCCGTCCCCATGTCCGCGAGCATGAACTGTATCGCTTGAAAGCTCGCTATCGGCTGACCGAACTGCTCGCGCTGTTTCGCGTATTTCACCGACTCGTCGAACGCGGCCTGCGCTACACCTACGGCGGCCGCCCCGATGGTAATGCGACCCGAGTCGAGGGCTATCATAGCGATCTTGAAGCCGTCGCCTTCTTTGCCGACAAGATTCTTACGAGGAATACGACAATCCTCAAGAATAATCTCGCGCGTCGGCGACGCGCGCATACCCATCTTTTTCTCCGTCTTGCCACAGGAGAAACCCGGTGTTCCGTCCTCCACGATGAATGAGCTTATGCCTCGCGCGCCTTCTCCCGGATTCGTTTTCGCCATAACGAGATAGATGTCGGCAACGCCACCGTGGGTTATGAATACTTTCGAGCCGTTGAGCACGTAGCTGTCGCCGTCGAGCGTGGCGGTCGTCTTCAGAGAAGCAGCGTCGGAGCCTGCGCCGGCCTCAGTAAGCGCAAATGCCCCCAGCTTCTTCCCCGAAGCCAACGGGGCAAGATACTGCTTCTTCTGTTCCTCTGACCCGAAAAGATTAATCATTATTTGGGGCAGGCCCTGAACAGCGAGGCCGACCGCCGTCGCGAGGCACTGCTTTGCTATCTCTTCTATTACGAGGATGTACGTGGAATAATCGAGGCCCGCGCCTCCATACTGCTCCGGACACGGTATTCCGAGGAGTCCGATGTCTGCCAGCTTCTCGAAGATTTCGCGGTGAAATTCGCCCTTTTCCTCGGCCTCGGCTGCTATGGGCGCTAGCTCTTTCTCGGCAAACTTTTCGACGGTGCGACGCAAACTTTCCTGTTCTTCGGTCAGATCAAAGCTCATTTGTCACTCCTGAGAAATAAGAGGTAGAAAGAAAATATGGGCAACACGGTCCCGACGAATCTGCGCCTCTTCGGAGGTTCCACGCGGCATGGTGTCTCCGAATAAGCTCTTCCGCATATCAAACAACGACAGCGCGCCTCGGTTTCAGTGTCTCGATGAATGCCTCAATCCGTGTGAGTACCGCTCCCTCGGAGTATGCGCGTTCGTCATTCATGTCGGCTTCAATGAGTATGCCTGGCGCCCCCGTCCACTCGGTCAACATTTCTTTTATGTCGTACTGACCAAGAGAATAGGGCCTGCAACTGCGATTCGAGTGAAATATGACGCCGTCAACGGAGTACGCCTCAACAAGGTCCCGCAGCATTGCTGCGCGCTTCTGGATGCTTTCATTGATGAAAGGGGATGCGTATGCGCGCCCAATCGCTTCAATCGGGTTCGCAGAGTCCAGTTCGTAAGAAACCCACCCATCGAGGTACGTCGAGGCGACGATGCATGCCTTGAGTTTCATGAATCTTTCCGACAAATCACGAATCCTGAACCAGATGGGCAGGTTATCCCACAGGAGTCGGTATTTTTCTCCGGGAACTGCCGCGATTCCCTTGAGCACGCGCTCCTTCAATTCTTCCTTGAGAGACTCATAGAAATCTGCGACCTCGCTTTGGCCGCGCAACGTGACAATCGGCGCCATCAGAATAAAACCGTCGAAAGCATTCATAGGTGAGGGGATGTTCTTGCAGGAGGCCAGCACCTCGCCCCACGCGCGGGTCGCCTTGCCCGAAAGCTCGACGACTTCGCCGAGGCGGCCCATGTCCAATCTGCGGCCGACAATAGATTCCATCTGGCCAATCGCGCGATCTATTTGGCGTTTAACATATTGAATGGAGTTTGCGGTCGCCTCATCATGCACGAAGGGCGCGTCGATGAAAACAAGAGGAACATCAAAAAACCTCGCGAGCACCTCGTACCATTTGGTGACAGTGCCACAGGTATTGTTGCAACACAGGAGGAAATCCGGCCTCGGCAACCCCATTATGGGACTCTTGCCGGTAATTGCAGAGCCGATGTCGCAGCGAAAGTACGAACAGGTGTCGCGCGAATAGCCGATGCCTTCGGCGACCTCGGAAAGCTCCACGCCCATCCGGGCCGCTCCGCACATCGCGGCGTGGTTCTCGGGATAGACCGGAATCACATCCATCGCAACGAGTAACTCAACGAGTCCGCCGCCATTGGTCCAGGCAACTTTGCGGCCGTTGTAAGCCGCATTTTTCGCCTCGAGATAGTAAGCGGACATCATCTCTTTTACGCGGCTTGTCGCCCGGATTCTGGGAGGCAGAGTGTCATGCATGTGAAATCGTCCTACGGTTTTTTGCTCGAGTCAACCACGCGCTCGAACACGTCCGACAATTTATGGCTCGGTTCGTAAGGGCACGGCGCGCCCTCCCGTTACGAACCGTTTCAGAGCCCTGCATACCTGTCGGACAATTCGCCGCGCTGCTCCTACACAGCGACGGCGCGTCTCGGCTTCAGCGTCTCCACAAAGGCCTCGATGCGCGTGAACACCGGCCCTTCGGAGTATGCGCGCTCATCGTTCATGTCGGCCTCGATAAGGATTCCAGGCGCCCCCGTCCACTCGGTCAGCATTTCTTTTATGTCGTACTGCCCAAGAGAATAGGGTCTGCAACTGCGATTCGAATGGAATATGATGCCGTCGACGGAGTATTGCTCGACGATCTCGCGCATGAGTCTGGCGCGATGCTGAATGCTCTCATTCACGAAGGCCGAGGCGTATGCCCTGGAAAGCGCGTCGACCGGATTGCACGCATCAAGCTCGTAACGCGCCCATGCGTTGAGGTACGTTGACGCCACCACGCACGCTCTGAGATCAAGAAACTTCTCCGAAAGGTCCCGCATCTTGAACCAGATGGGAAGATTGTCCCAGAGAAGACGATATCTTTCACCCGGGATTGCCGCAACACCGTTCGCCACTCGCTCTTCGAGCTCTCGTTTGAGAACTTCGTAGTAATCGATGACCTCTTGTTTCCCGCGCAGGGTGACGATCGGCGCCATCAGTATGAAGCCGTCAAATGCGCTCATCGGAGACGGAACGTTCTTGCACGTCGCCAGGGTTTCAGCCCAGAGGCGCGACGCTTTGCCCGAACGAACCGCCACTTCCGTGAAACGTTCCATATCGAATTTCTTGCCGAGGATCGATTCCATCTGCCTAATTGCGCGGCTGATTTGGCTCTTCACGTAACGGACGCTGTTCTCCGTCAGCTCCTCATGAATGAATGGAGTGTCAATGTATACGAGCGGAACGTCGAAAAGCCGCGCCAACACCTCATACCATTTGGTTACGGTTCCGCAGATGTTATTGCAGCACAGCAGGAAATCGGGCCTCGGGAGCCCCATAATCGGGCTCTTGCCGGTGACGGCGGAGCCAATGTCGGTACGAGCGTATGAGCACAGGTCGCGAGAATAGCCCATGTGCTCGGAAACTTCGCAAAGCTCCACTCCCATCCGGGTGACACCGCACATGGCGCCGTGATTCTCGGGATAAACCGGGATTACGTCCATCGCGATGAGAAGCTCGACCGGCCCGCCGCTGGTTATCCATGCGACTTTCTGCTTGTTGTCAGCCGCATTCTTCGCCTCGAGATAATACATCGACATCATTTCCTTCATGCGGCTGCCTGCTTGAATTTTCGGAGAACGCCTGTCAGACATTTTTCTTCTCCTTCAGCATCTCAACAAAAGCCTGCAATCTCGTACGGATTTGTTCCAATGATGACGGCTGCATTTCGGTCTCCAGCAGCAGATGCGGTATATTCGATTCCGTGAGTCGTTTTGCGAGATCCGGATAGTCGAAGGCATGCGGGTCGCAAAACTTCAGTATCAGCATCACAACGCCGTCGGCCTTGCTCTCTTTGACCATATCCACAAGATAGCGCCGCCGGTCGAAGCTAGTGGTGTGTTTCGAGGGACACGGAACACGCTTCATGTACCTTTGAGCAATCTTTCGTATGGGATCGCCGTTGACGGCCTCGGTATGCAGGAAATATCGCGAGCCGGTGCATAGATCATCGTCCACAATGACAGCGTCCATTTCGTCAAACAGATTCATCAGGTCGGGATGGTCGCAAGCATTCCCATATAGCACAACGCGAACGGTCGCCCCGTTCGTTTTGGGCGCGACCCGCAACTCTCCGAGCAGCTTTCCGAGGAGCGCCGTGTGCTCTTCCTTACGCATGGACATTGAAGCGCGAACAACATCAAGAACCGCCTTGCCCGTTATCGAGCCCGGATTCTCGCGTCTGAGAGAGTATAGTTCTGTCAATGCCCTCCGATTCTCGTTGTATATCCCGACCGACTTCGCTATGTCGGCATCCGAAATGGAAGCGCCCAGATGCTTCTCGAACTTCTGCCTGAACCTCGATATTTCCTCGGTCAGGTAATCCTCGGCTTCCGGGATATCCACCCACACGGGCAAGACCACGACCTCCGAGAACTGGCGCGGGAAATTGTGACGCCAGATATCGGCGAGGTTCTGTATCGAATCGCACGAATGCGGGAACACGACTCCATCGAGAAAATCGAATTTGTCCTTGAGGGCCGCGTCCAGGCTCGTCCGCACGAGGGAGCAGATAAAAGGTTGCGCATGGGAGTCCGCCAATGACACATTCTCTTTGTAGCCGAGTATTCGCATCGGCAGCAGGCCGGCTGCGTGAAGCAGCTCTTCCGGGAAATAGGTGCAGAAGTAACCAAATACGCGACCACCCGTTCGCTTTTTCCATTCGCGGGCATAATCATATGGCTTGGCCGCAATACGCGAGAACTGTTCAAGAACCGATTCACTCAATGTCGTCTCTCCTGTCTTGAGTCTGCGCTACTCTTTGTAGAATGAATCCAGGATGTCTTTGTATTTCGCCGAGACCACTTTTCGCTTCACCTTCAATGTCGGTGTTAGCTCGCCGCTCTCCATCGTGAAGTCCTTGTCTATGACGGCGAATTTCTTGATACTCTCGTATTTCGCGAGTTCCTTATTGACGGCCTCGATGCGCTCACTTATGAGCTTGACAACTCTTTCATCCTTCACCAGGTCGGACATCGAATTGTACTCTATTCCCTTTTCGGCCGCGAACACTTTGAGCTTCTCGAATTCCGGCGCCACAAGCGCTGAAAGAAACTTCCTCTTGTCGCCGTGGACCATCACATTCGCTATAAGCGGGTCGGATTTCAGCATGTTTTCGATATTCTGTGGCGCAACGTTCTTGCCGCCGGCTGTCACGATGATATCCTTCTTTCGGTCGGTTATCTTGAGGAACCCGTCCTCATCTATAACGCCGATATCGCCCGTGTGAAAGAAACCGTCCTTGTCCAGCGCCTCCGCGCTATCCTCGGGCTTGTTGAAATAGCCGACCATGATGTTCGGCCCCTTGGCCAGGATTTCTCCATCGGGCGCAATCTTTATCGTGACATCAGGGACCGGCTTCCCGACTGTCCCAAACTTGAAATGCTTGTCCGTATTTGTAGTGAGCACGGGCGAAGTCTCCGTCAAGCCGTACCCCTCAAGGATGGTTACGCCGAGCGCGTGGAAGAATTCGTTGATCTCCTGCGCCAGAGGGGCTCCCCCTGAAACAAAATACTTGAGTCTTCCCCCCACGTTCTCTTTTATTTTCTTGAATACGAGCGCATCAGCGATCTTATACTTGAGACCCAGGAGCGCGGGCGGATTCTTCTTGGCTATCTTGTACCCGCTCATTGCGCGACCAACGCGAAAACTCCAATCGAATATCTTCTGCTTGGTAGGCGAGCCCGATTTGACGTTTTCGAGAACCGCCGCATAGAACTTCTCATAGATACGCGGCACGCTCGCCATGAAGGTCGGCTTGATCTCTTTGAGATTGTCCCGGACTGTGTCGATGCTTTCAGCATACGCGATTGTCACGCCTTGATAGATGGGCACATAGTAGCCTGCCATTCGCTCGAAAGAGTGGCTCAGCGGCAAGAACGAAAGGCAGACGTCATCTTCGCCTATCGGAAGAATCTGTTGCACCGAACGGCAGTTCGACAGAAAATTGTCATGTATCAACATCACGCCCTTCGGGTCACCGGTTGTCCCCGAAGTGTAAATTATACTGGCAAGCTCCTGCGGCTTGACCGCCTCCATACGCTGTTTGAAAAGCGCCTCCTTGCTCGACTTCGCCCCGCTGGCGCACGTCTCTTTGAATGTGCACACCATTGGATAATCCGTCTGCCCTATCTCGTCGAAAATTACTATCTTCTCGAGCAACGGACAATTGGGCCTTATTTCGAGGGCTTTCTTGATCTGCTTTTCGTTCGACACAATCAGTATACGTGACGCCGAGTTGTTGATGATATATTCGACTTGCTTCGGAGTGTTTGTGGCATAGATAGGGACATTGACGGCCCCGATCGAAAGTATCGCCAGATCCGCAAACGCCCATTCGGGCCGGTTCTCCGATAGAAGGGCAACGCGGTCCCCATGCTTGATCCCGGCTTCAAGCAGCCCCATCGCAAATTCCTTGACGGCCCGCGCAGTCTCGGTCCATGAGATATCCATATACTGCCCGTTGCGCTTAACCTTGAAAAGAGTGCGAGCGCCATAACGTTCAGCCCTGTTGAGAAACATGCTGCCTATGGTCTTGTCGTCCATACAAGAATCTCTCCCATGATGCCCGCGATTATTCGGGGACACATCCGACATGATGTCTGTTCCCGCTATTCCCCCCTACGCTTGTGTCCTGGCATATCCTTCGACAATCTTGTTCTTCTGTATCTTGCCCGTCGCCGTCTTGGGAAATGCTTTCACAAATTCGACCTTCCGCGGACATTTGAAGTCCGCGAGATGCTGCCTGCAATACGTGATGACATCCTCGGCCGTGAGCGCGGCGCCCTCCCTCAGAACGATGAAAGCCATCACTTCCTCACCCCATATCTTATCGGGAATGCCCACGACCGCAGCCTCGAGTATGGCCGAATGCTTGTAGAGAACCTCCTCGGCCTCTTTCGGATAGATATTCTCACCACCGCGGATGATCATCTCTTTCTTCCGCCCGACTATGTAAAAATACCCCTCGTTATCCACGTATCCGAGGTCCCCCGTGTGAAGCCATCCGTTTTTCAAGGCGTCCGCCGTGGCTTGAGAATTCCTGTAGTAGCCTTTCATCACATTCTGCCCGCGGACGACTATCTCCCCCACCTTTCCGGACGAAAGCTCACGGTCATCGGCGTCAAAGATTCTCATCTCCTGCCCTTTCAACGGCAGACCAATGGACCCGATTTTACGTTTCCCGTCGAGTGGATTGATGGAGCTGGCGCACGTGCCCTCGCTCAAGCCAAAACCCTCAAGGATGAACGCCTTATACCTCTTCTCAAAAGTGTTGAAGACCTCGACCGGCATGGGCGCGGCGCCGCAAATGCAGAACCGCAGCTTGCTGAGATCGTATTTCTCGGCGTCGGCGAGGGTATTCAAAATGGCGTAAACCGTGGGAACACCGCTGAATGCGGTTGCCTTATATCGGGCCAGCGCAGGCAGAAACGTCTTCGGAGAGAACCCCTCGAGCAGGATCATACTTGCGCCGGCAAACATCGGAGAAAGCGTGGTCACGACCTGCGCATTCACATGGAACAAGGGCAGAATGCAAAGGAATCTGTCGGCGACCGTCATGCGGGCCGCAGCAGCGATCTGCTCGGAATTCGTCAAATAGTTTCCATGTGTGAGTTCAACGCCTTTCGGATAGCCCGTCGTGCCGGAGGTATAAATGATTCCGGCAATGTCTTGCGAATCGATATTGACCGCAGGCCGCAATGATTCCGCTTCCAGCAACTGCTTCAATGCGATTCTGCTTCCGGACGATCCGTCCGTGTCGGCAATAATAATGTTCTTGAGTTTCGGGCATTGGGCCCTGATTCCGTCAATGATATCGGCGAATTTCGACTGCGTGATAATCGCTTTGGCATCGGAATTGTTGACTATATAAGCGACCTCTTCAGCCTTTAGAAGAGAATTCACCGGCGTTGCGACCGCGCCTGCTTTCATGATGCCGAAGAAAGAGTAAATATACTCGGCGCAGTTGCCCATGTATAGACAGACCTTGTCGCTCTTCTTGATACCGAGGGCAATCAGGCCGTTCGCTATACGGCTAGCGATCTCATTCAACCGTGAGTACGACACTTCGCTGTCACCGAAGTACAAGAAGACTCTGTCTGGCGCCTCCTTGGCGCGTGTCTCAAGCATCTCAGGAATAGTCTTCAGCGCTCCCATGATCGCCTCCGTTCAGCGCCTCAGCGCCCTCTTGTCTACTTTTCCGGCAGCATTACGGGGAAGGGCTTCAACGAATTCAACATATTTTGGTATCTTGAAGTCAGCAAGATGCTCATCGCAGAAATCCAGTATTTCATCCATCGAGAGAGAAGAACCGGGGTTGGGAACGATGTATGCCTTCACCTGCTCCCCGAATACCTTGTCGGGTTCGCCCACGACAGCGGCCTCGAACACACCCGGATGTGACTCGAGCACATTCTCAATCTCAACACTGTAAATGTTCTCGCCGCCGCGGATGATAATGTCTTTCTTTCGGTCAACCACGTAGAGGAATCCGTCGCCGTCGATTCGACCAAGGTCCCCCGTTCGAAGCCATCCATGGCTGAATGTCTCACGTGTGGCTTCAGAGTCCTGCCAATAACCATTGACGATATTCGGCCCCTTCAGGAGCACTTCACCGATCCTCCCGGGGGCGAGCTCGAGTCCCTCCTCATTTACAATCCTGACCTCCACGGTCGGCACGGGCGACCCGACGGAATCAGATTTCTCCAGCGCAAACTCATCGGGCAAGAACGTAGCCAGCGACGAGGATTCGGTCAATCCGTAGCCGTTTCCGAGGCGAGCCGAGGGAAAGGCTTCGCGCAGTCTGCGAACGAGTTCCGGCGAGGCAGGAGCCCCTCCATAAATGACGCTGTTAACCGAGCTGCAATCATAGTCCTTCAAGTTCATCTGGGCCAAGAGAAGCCAGTATATGGTGGGAACGCCGACCAACCGCGTAATCTTTGCTTTCTGCACAAGAGTAAGCGTTTCGTCCGCGTTGAAGTGGCGCTCTATCACCGTAGTGCATCCGACATGAACGCCTCCAATTAACTGCGCATGGCAGCCGGTCGGATGAAAAAAAGGGACACAAACCAGTTGCCTGTCATCCGAAGTGATGCCTGTAACCGCCTCCACATTAAGACAATTCGACACTATATTGCGATGTGAGCACAGAGCTCCTTTGGTTTTGCCCATCGTGCCGGCCGTGTAGAAAATGCACGCCAGATCATTCTCATGCACCTCGACTTCGTCAGGTTGGACGTCCGAGCTCTTGACGAGAGACGCAAGCTCGAGACAATCCGGAGTCGATCCGGCGGAACCGGCTACTACGACGTGCTTCAAGGCCGGGGCTGAACGTTTTGCACGCAGGCATTCTTTCAGATAATTCGGATGGACAACTACAACGCTGGCGCTGCAATTATTGATCACAAATGCTATCTCGTTCGTGACAAACCGCGTGTTGATCGGGACAGAAACCGCCCCTATCCGGCTGGCCGCAAAAAGAGAAAGCGGGAAAGCTGTGTCGTTTCCAAGCAACAGAGCGACCCTCTCCCCTTTCCGGACCCCCAGCGTCTTCTGCATCGCCGATGCAAGCCGATCGACGTCGCGGGAAAACTCGGAGTACGTCCGCACATCTAAATTACACTCGAAAGCATTCTTGTCGGGAAATCGTTCGGTGGATGTTTGGAGAATCTCGCGGATGTTGCGGGGGCGGCGCTTAAAGTTGAGTACTTGAATCCCGTTGTACGTTTCGTTGACGAGGTCGTCGGAAAGGTTCCTCATAGTTTCTCCATGGTTTGACATCTTTCATGAGGAGCCGGGAGATTCCCCATTCAAGCAGTCGACTCGAGTCATGTCACTGCAGATAACTTCTTTGTGGCCACATTCTCAGGTGGCCTGCTGAGAGGGGGACGCTGCGAAGCCTGCCGCACAACCAGCGCAACTCATTCTATCAGAAAGGTTTGGGGGAGTCAACTGGAAAAAAGAAAATAAACCCTCTTCTGAGCACGACGAGGGTCGAACAACTGCCGCTCTTTCCGAATAATGCGGATTGGACTCAACAAAAAGACCGTAATCGAATACGTTTTGCGAATCGCGGGATGAACTCCTCGAACAGGACAAGAATGACACAAAGGACACGAACCAATCGGCATGTCTTTCTATGCCGCTTCGCTCGTCGAAAGGCCGGAAAGAAATGTTGGGTTGGCGCGCTGTCTAGTCTTCGACTATCATCACAGAGCGCTGTCCGGATTCAAGTTGGCTCACATAACACTTGAGCGCTTCGTCCCAATAAATGGTGTACCATAATCCGGACTTCTCGTCATAATACCGCATATTCTCTTTTTCCAAGCTCTTTGATCCCTCCCACGCGGAGATCGCCACTTAAGAGCCTACGCGTATTATATAAGACCTGGCTCCTGGTTTGTCAACAGAAAAATCGCTGATAGGTAAAGACTTAATCCACAGATAATTTCTCACCATCAGCGCAACTCCCCATCATATGGCCGCAGAGGGGCTCAAATCTGGTCCGCTTCCGCTTCCGACTCACCGAGCGAAGGCCGCAATTTCACCGATTCTGTTTGTGGGTGGACGTTCAGTTCCGCATTGATTTGCAGCCGACATCGCCCTCTCCGCAGCCGATGCTCTGATTACATCTTCTCCGGACGATAAAGAGTCTTGAGAACATCCATAAACTCGTCGATGTCTTTGAACTGCCGATAGACCGACGCAAATCTTACATAGGCCACTTCATCGAGACTCTTCAACTCCTCCATCACCATCGAGCCAATAGTCTCGGAAGAAACCTCTTTTTCCATCCCGCTGTTTATGCTTTTCTCAATCTTGTCGACCAGTCCTTCGATTTGTTCAATCCCGACCGGCCGCTTTTCACAGGCCTTGAGGACACCGATTACTATCTTGCTTCGGTCAAACGGCTCGCGTCTCCCGTCCTTCTTGACCACCATGAGCGGAATTTCCTCAATCCGCTCGTATGTCGTGAATCGTCGCGTGCAGGAGAGACACTCGCGCCTTCTGCGGATGAGTTCACCTTCCTTGATGGTGCGCGAGTCAACAACCTTATCATCGGGATGAGCGCAAAAAGGACATTTCATTTGTGGAAGCCTCGCGCGAAGAAAAGTTAGTAATCCCTTATTTGGTATTTAAAAGCATTATACCATACCATATATAGGGTGTCAAGAAAAAAATGATGGCGATATGTGGTCCTCGAAAACGAATCAAACGAAGGAATAGTAAGAAAGAGCGGTTTGTCCGTAGAAACGTGTGCGGGAGAGCGGAATCTCTGAAACAGCAGGAGGTGGTTCTATTTTCTTGAAATGCTCGAGAACTACTATGGCGCGAGGCGCCACTACGCGATGTTTTTCGAGCACGAGCGTGATTTGATCGAGCAAATCACTCTGGTAGGGGGGATCGATAAAAACCAGGTCAAATTGTCTCGCCGTTCTTCCGAATATTCTGATTGCATCACGGAAATCAGTGACGAATACTTCTGCTCTTTCAGAGAAGCCCCCTCTCGTCAGATTCTCATGAATGAGTCGGGCAGCAACAGGGTCGCGTTCGACAAGCGCCGCTTGTTTCGCTCCTCTGCTCAAGGCTTCGATAGCGAGAGCGCCGCTGCCGGCAAAAAGGTCGAGGACGTTTCTGTCCGCAACTCGTGCGCCCAATGTGTCAAACAAGGCTTCCCTGACCTTGTCGGATGTCGGCCGGGTGCGCATATTCTTCGGCGCTCTTATGATAATCCCTCTCGCCTGTCCGCCGGTTATCCGCATAACTTCGCACATCCTTCGTCAAAAGCGAACTTCATCATTCACCCGTCAGAGGTGGACCGGACCCGGTTGGTCTTTGCCAATGAGAAGTCTTATTGGTCCATTCTCAAGTCTTTCGAGACGGGGGTCCGAGCCAAGAACCGCCAGGGCGATCTTGCGCGCCTCCTGGAGCAGATCGATATCCCGCGCCAGGTGGCCGACCCTGAGCTTCGGGGAACCACTTTGCGCAACTCCCAGAAATTCGCCGGGACCGCGGAGAAGCAGGTCGTGTTCGGCTATTTGAAAACCGTCATTTATGGACGTCATGATTTCGAGTCGCTTCGCGGCTTGCTCGGTGGACGGCTCACCCATCAGAAAACAATATGATTCATGTTGTCCGCGCCCAACACGTCCCCTCACCTGGTGAAGCTGAGCCAATCCGAACCTATCGGCATCCTCGATCACCATGACGGCCGCATTGGGCACATCGACGCCCACCTCGATTATCGTGGTAGCCACTAGAATTTGAATCTCGCCGGCGCGGAATCGTGATAGCGTCCTCTCCCTTTCTTCCGGCTGCATCCTGCCGTGCAGAACCCCCACTGAGAATTGGGGGAAAACCTTCATATAGAGCGTGAACATTCCGCTCACTCCGGCAATGTCGCGGGCTCCGGAGTCGCACTCCTCCCCTATCTCCGGACAGACCACAAACGCCTGCCGCCCACAATCGACGCTTTCGCGGATGAACTTGTACATACGCGCACGTTCTGATTCATGGACATACCGCGTTACTACGGGCCGTCTGCCGCTCGGACATTCGTCGAGAACAATGGACGCGAAACTCCCGTAAAGCGCAAGGGCAAGAGTCCGCGGGATCGGAGTCGCGGTCATCACAATAAGATCGGGCGCAATGCTCTTCTGGTGGAGAGCGGCTCGCTGGCTTACGCCGAATCGGTGCTGCTCGTCAATGACAACAAGGCCGAGATTCGGAAGGCCTACCTTATCTCTGAGAAGCGCGTGGGTGCCGACAACTATGCATGGTCTCAGGGACGCCAACAGTTCAAGAGTCGCCTTCTTCTCGGACGCAGGACGGCTGCCTGAAAGCAGAGCCAACGGAACACCTGTCCCACCAAACATGCCTCGCAAACTTGAAATGTGCTGTTCGGCCAGGATTTCGGTCGGCGCCATAAGAACTGCCTGCCTCCCGTTCTCGACGGACTTTAGCATCGCACAGGCGGCGACAACGGTCTTGCCCGACCCAACGTCTCCCTGGAGCAAGACATTCATCTGAGTCGGGGATTCCATGCGACGGAAGATTTCGGCTATTGCGCGCTTCTGGGCATCCGTAAGTCGAAAAGGCAGGCGAGATTCGAACACGGCTGTCAGACGCGGAAGCGAATTCTGAGCGATTCCGGTCCCGGTGCTGTAACACATTGAAGCCTGCATGCACAATTGAAGCGAGATGAACTCTTCGGCTGCGATTCTGCGGCGGGAAGCCTTGATTTCGTCCGTTGCCTCGGGAAAGTGTATTCCGCGCAAGGCATCGCGCCTCGAGACCAACCGCATGCCTTCGATTATCGATTTCGGCAGATTCTCGGGCGCAAACGTCGAGAATTCCTTTAGCGCTGCGTGCACCAGGCGTCTCATTTGCTTCTGGCTGATGCCCTCGGTCAGAGGATAGACCGGCACGAGTCTCATCGTATGAAGGGATACCTCCTCGCCATCGGACAGAATCTCCACGTCCGGATTCTCCATCTGGATGCCGCGCCGATCAGAAACTGCGCCGGAAAGAATGACCTTTGTTCCTCGGGGAAGGCTTCTTCGCATGTAAGGCTGATTGAACCAGACGACTTTGAGCGAACCGGTCCCATCTTTGACGACGCATTGAGTTATGTTCATGCGTCTCGATGGTCTGGAAAGGCGAATGCTTGTTACTTCACCCTTGATCACAGCCTGTTGCGCGGGTTGTGCGGAGGCTATGGGTTCTATGTCGCGACGGTCAAGGTAGGCGCGGGGGAAATGATAAAGCAGATCACCGATGGTGGCAATACCTATGTTCCGAAGAATTAGTTCGGTTCTTGGGCCAACGCCTTTGCACTTCGTAACCGGGAGTGTGAATGGCGGATGTTCTGTCGCGCTGTTTTGTGTCAAGAACAAGACTCCCGATTGGAATCATCCTAACGCGTCGCTTCTTTTCTTGCAATCACAAACATGTCTATGAACCTGAATTTCACGACGGCATCTTCGATTCTCAACGCCCGCACAATTCCCTCGGCGGCGTGAGAAGCGGCCGGACTATATGGGGCCAGTTTCGTGGCAAGGAACCGCATGCTGCAGGGCCAAACTCCACCCCTGGTTTTCAAGAGCCGGAACCCGGTCTTTGAAAGCAACTGCCCAAGAGTCCGTTTCGAGAAGAAATAGTTGTGTTCGGCCACCTTCTTGAATCCGTACCAATGCTTTCCCATAACGCGTGAAGAAAAACTTCCCGCATCCGGAATAGTCATGAAGAGATATCCACCAGGCTTGAGGATTCGATTGGTTTCCGTGAGGTCTTCGGCTGGATCAAAAGAATGCTCGAGCATATCCCATATCGCTGCGGAATCAAACTTGAGTGGCACCAGCCGCACGCTTGAAAGCGTACCCGTATGCACTCGAGCATTCGCGTTTTCGCGTGCGATTTGAGAGGCAAAGGGCGAGATCTCAACGCCTTCGACCGTCCACCCGCGAGAGGCCGCAACTTGAAGAAAATACCCATAGGCGCAGCCAACCTCCACGATCGATGCCGGCGGTCGCACAAACTGCTCGATCGTGGAGAGATGTTCCGAGAATACTTCCTTCAGACCCTTTGCATGGCTGCGATAGTCGTCGTAACCCAACTCAGACGGCTTCTTGCTGACAAAATAGCTCTCGGAATATATTCCCGCTGTCTCGCTTGCCGGCCGACGCGGATTCGTGTAGAGGAGTCCGCAGGCGTTGCAGCGAACAATCTGAAATTCCCCGACTCGGCAATAGGGCGAAGCGTCGGCGCTGCCGCAGAGATTGCATGCAACATATTCCAAATTGTGGTCTCCCCTCGTCTATGAATTGTCACGAACAGCAAAAAGCCCGGAGAGCATGAGCTTTCCGGGCCCTGAAATTACAGATAAGAATTGCCGGGTCACAATGAAGAAAGCGCCTCTTTTGCGGAGCGTCCTACTTCTTTCTCGGTGTCGCGACTCAGGAAGGCCGAAACCTCCGCCTTCTTGGTCCTGTCAGGTTCGATACGCGCCTTGAGAACTTCCGATTTTGCCTTCGCTTCAGCCGTCTGATCCAGAAATCTCCGCGTCGACGTCATCAGGTAGTTGTTTCGAGCCTCTATCTGCTTCACGGCCTTCTGCACGTTCGCCAATGACCCTTTCTGGATAAGCAATTCCTTTTTTGTCAGGTCAAGCTCCACTGAAACCCGGTCGAGGCGTTCTTCCTGAGCCGGCTGGTTTGCAACCTTCTTGTCGATAGTATCGATTTCCGCCGCCAGATCAGTTCGCTTCTTGAGTTCCGCCTTGACCGCAACTATTTCTTCAAGGGTGCCCACGGCGCGGTAAGAGGCAAGTTGCTTCTCCATCTTGCCATCGTCTTCCAACAATTGAGCAAGCTGCTGGGCAGGTGTCGGACCGGGGGTCAGCAAATCTTTCACGAGTTCCACTCCCGGTTTTGCGCCCAAAAAACCCACCGCGAGGCAAACCACGGCGACTACCGCAGCGGCGACAGCGCCCTTCAGGCGAGACTTCAAACGCGCGCCGCGTTTCGGGGGCGGCGTAAACGCCTCCACTTCCGGGGGCGGAGATAGAGGTCCGCCTTCCGCAGGAGCGCCCATACCCTCTTCGCCTATATCTCCAAGACCTATCTCTTCGCCTATAGGGGCTTCCGTAATTCCAACGCCTTCACCAAGCCCGCCACCCTCAGCGCCGCCTCCTGAAGAACTGCTGAACCCTCCATCGCTCATGCCGGTCTCGAGGCTGATAGTGTCCGCATCGAACTCCTCGCCAAGTTCGACGCCACCGGCATCGAGCATATCCTCGCCTTCACCGGGAATCTCCTGAGAAAAATCTGACTTCTTCCGTTTTCTGAAAATTCCGAATATCTTGTCAAACATGTCGTCCTCCGCTCCCGGCTAGCTTCCGGGATTTTGGGGAGCAGTCGTTTCCGGTGTCGGAGTGTTAACGGCAGCGGGTTCAGTCGTAGCCGCCGGAACAATCGGAGCGCTCGCAGCAGGGGGCTCCGCCGGCGCTGCCGGAGCTATTTCTGAAAGATGATCTGATAGCTTTGCAAGCTCGGCGCGGAAGCTGTCGATGTCCTCCATCTGCAACTCTATCAGCAGCCTCTTATTGAGTTCGGCGCGGGCCAACTCAAGCTGGAATCGCTCGTATTCTTGATCCGTTCGCTTCGCCAGCGAGGCTACTTCGGTGCGGGCCTGAATTATTCGAGTCTTGATGTCGCCTATATCGGCGCGCGTTTTCGCTACATCAGACTCGATCCCGCTTATCTTCGCCACCAACTCATTGTATGCGGTTTCCTTCTCTTTGGCGGCCGCATTAGCTTTCTCAACCTCTTCTACCGCTCCTTGGGAGTCGCGCAACTGAGTAAGCTGCTGCTGGGCGCTCTTTACTTCCGTCGGGCTGCCCATTGCCTTGAACTGCGCAACTTCCGACTTGAGCTTGGCGTTCTTCCGTTGTTCCGAATTCACTTGAGTCTGTACATCAAGCTTCGGCTCGTCGCCTCCCGACACGCCGACCAGCTTGCCAACGATCGGCCAGAGAAAGAACTGCGCAACACCACCCACTATTATCGCGATTACACCGACCACAGCCAGCGTGAGGACCCTCTTCACAAATGAAGCCGGCTTTTCCTCGGCAAAGGCTTCAGCGAATGGGGCTGCCTCGCCTTCCCCCTGGAACTCGGCGCCGGGCGCAGCCGCCTCTTCGGCAAAACCTGTTCCGGTCACGCCCGATATTTCATCGCTAATCGTCCGCTCATCAAAATCGCTGGCGCCCGTCGAGATGTCCTCGCCAAGGCCAAGGTCGCCCTCTGATACAGGAACCTCGAGACCGGGGCCGGTCTCAGCGCCCGCTCGAGCCGTGCCGACGGCATCAATTGATTCCTCCAGGTCGCCAAAGCTTTCGTCGAGCCCCAATTCGTCCGCTCCGGGCCCTTTGCCGTCCATAATTGTTGTTTCGCCGCTCTGTTTCACGCGTCTTCTTGTAAAACGCTTGAAGAAGCCGGAAATTCTTTCGAACATGTTGTCATTTCCTTTTTCTAACCGAATCGCGGCAAGGGACTTTCTTCCTTAATTTTCAATTATATCTCAAAACCCATTGCTTGTCAAAGTGTTTCGCAGAATCTCAAGCATCCCTGCTCCTGTGCCTATCAGGACACAAGTCCTTCATTGTTCGGCTCTCAAACCCTCATTCATTATTGTCGCAGACCAAATCATCTTTGTCTAAATTCGCAGTTCTTGCCTCTCCCCGGTAAACAATCCCTTGCGGCTCCCCCACCATTCGTCGTGCTGGCGCTGCGTCGGTTGACAAATGTAACTGATTGCACAAAGCTCGCTTACAACATGGTTTCGCTCTGGGAAACATCAACTCCGCAGGGATCGCATCATTCGCCTCAACAACGACAAACCGGAAAAGAGCAAGAAATGCGCCAGTTCCATGCGTCCGTGATCCGCCTCTTCTTTGTGTTCAGCGCGGGTACTTGATTCGCAGGAAATTGTTGATGATTTTCAGGCCTTCGCGGGTGAGGATGCTCTCGGGATGGAACTGAACGCCATAGATGGGGAACTGCTTGTGCTTGAGGCCCATGATCTCGTCTTCTTTGGTGTAAGCAGTTATCTCGAGGCAATCGGGTAGGGTTTCTTTCTTGACGATGAGAGAGTGATAGCGCGTTGCCTCAAACGGATTCGGAACATCCGCAAAAAGCTCGTTCTTGACGTGGTAGATCATCGAGGTCTTGCCGTGCATCAAACGGTCGGCCCTGACGACGTCGCCGCCGAATGCGTACCCCATGCATTGGTGGCCGAGACACACGCCGAGAATGGGGATTTTGTGACCAAATGCGCGGATGATGTCGTTCGAGACGCCGGCTTCAAGCGGGGTGCATGGGCCGGGCGAGATGATGACGCGGTCGGGGTTGAGCGCCGAGATCTCGTCGATGGTTATTTTGTCATTTCGATAAACAACGAAGTCGGGCCGTGACACGCCGACGTATTGGACAAGGTTGTATGTAAACGAGTCATAGTTATCGAGAATAAGAATCATTGAATGCCTCTTGTCCGTGAGTCATACAGCTTGTTTCTATCCGCATTGAGTTGTGTTCATTCGGTTGTTCATGTATTTATTTTGGACCTTAGATTTTGGATTGAGATTCTTCGGTTCGCTCAGAATGATAGTCAGCCACGGAATTTCAGATTTCCATTCGTGTCATCCGTCCCATTCGTGCAGTCCTCGCGTTAACTCTTCTGCTTTCCTTTGCGAACTTTGCGCCTTTGCGGTTTAATTCCCCTTTCGCCTCTCTGTCCCTTTTCGCCTTTTTCCCCCGATTCTTCCCTTTCGCCTTGTTCCTTTCGCCTTGCGCCTACTTACAGTCCGGCCTCGGCGATTTCGATTGCTTTGACGACTGCGAGCGCTTTGTTAAGCGTTTCGTAGTATTCACTTGTCGGGTCGGAGTCGGCGACGATGCCTGCTCCGGCTTGTACATAAGCCATGTCGTCCTTGATAATAAGCGTCCGGATAATAATGCACGTGTCGAGGTTGCCTGAGAAACTGAAGTAGCCCATCGTTCCGCCGTATGGACCGCGCTTAAGCGGCTCGAGTTCCTCAATTATCTCCATTGCCCGAATTTTCGGCGCGCCGGTCAGAGTGCCCGCCGGAAAAGTTGCCCGCAAGACATCGAAGCAGTCGTCTTCGTTCCGCAGTGTCCCTCTGACGTTGGAAACCAGATGCATGACATGAGAATATCTCTCGACGACCATAAATTCGGTCACGTTCACTGAGCCGAGCTCGGCGACGCGGCCAACGTCGTTGCGCCCAAGGTCGACTAGCATGATATGCTCCGCGCGCTCTTTCGCATCGGAGAGCAAGTCACGCTCGAGTTCGGCGTCGTCGAACTCCTTCAACGCGCGCGGGCGCGTACCCGCAATCGGGCGCAAGTCAATTACGTCGTCCTCTACGCGCACCAGTAGCTCGGGAGAAGCGCCTGCAAGTTTGAGCGATCCGAAATTCAGATAGAACATGTAGGGAGACGGATTGACGGACCGAAGGGCGCGGTAGATGTCGAACGGCGGCGCAGTCACCTTTGTTGAAAATCGTTGCGACAGCACCACCTGGAATATGTCACCCGCGCGGATGTATTCCTTCGAGGCCTTCACGATTTCCTCAAACTCTTCCTGTGTGAAATTAGATACGAGCTCGAGTTTAGGCAAAGTCTTCGGGGGCCGGTATTTCGGATAGGTGAGCGGACTTTGCAGCGCCTCGACCATCGCGTCGATTTCCCGTGTCGCCGCGCGGTACGCGGCTTCCGGATTCCCCTCGACTTTCGCGTTGCAAACCACCATTATCTTGTGGTTCACATGGTCGAAGATAAGAATCTTGTCGGTGATTACAAAGAAAACATCTGGGAGCCCGAGATCATCGTAGGTTGCGTCCGGAAGCTTCTCAAAAAATCTCACAGTGTCGTAGCCGACGTATCCGACAGCGCCGCCGAAGAAGCGCGGCATCCCCTCGACTGCTACCGGCTTGTACCGGGTCATCAGTTCCTTCAAGCACGAGAGAGGGTCATCGGATTCGAGATTGGTAACGGCGCCATTCTCGGTGATGGTGACCTGCCTGCCCTTGGCCTGGAATATGATTGAAAGGTTACAGCCGAGAAAGGAATATTGCGCGATGCGGTCGCCGCCCTCGACGCTTTCCAGCAGGAACGAGTAGTTCCCCTTGTCTATCTTCAGGAATGCCGATACCGGCGTTTCGAGATCGGCAAGCACTTTGCGATAAACCGGAATCAGATTCCCCTCACTGGCCTTTCGCTTGAACTCCTCAAGTGTGGGTGTGTACATCGGTTATTTCTTCCCATACACTTCTTCAGGGTCAAACATGCGTTCACCCGTGATTTTCCACTCGGACCCGTTTTCAAGCTTCTTGAAGAAGCATGACTTATAGCCTTCGTGGCAAGCTGCGCCCTTCTGACGGACCTTTATGAGAATCGTGTCGTTATCGCAATCAGCGCAGACTTCCACCACTGACTGGATGTTTCCGGACGTCTCTCCCTTTGACCACAATTCCCGGCGAGAGCGGCTGTAAAAATGTGTCCTGCCCGTTCGCGCGGTCAACTCGAAGGCCTCACGGTTCATGTAGGCCATCATAAGCACCTCGCCCGTTTCGCTATCCTGCACAATTGCAGGCACGAGCCCGCTCTTGTCAAATTTGATGGCGTCGCCCGCGCTCATATCCGAACCTCTTCGTAATCGCGAACACATACACCGCGCGATTTCAGGTATTCCTTCGCTTGTTTGATCGTATAGGTCTGATAGTGGAATATCGACGCGGCCAGCACAGCGTCGGCCTTGCCCTCTATGAGGCCGTCGTACAGGTGTCCGAGCGTGCCGGCGCCACCGGAGGCAATCACGGGAATGGACACTCGCTCGGCGATTGCGCGGGTCAACTCGATGTCATAACCTTTCTGTGTGCCGTCGTAGTCCATGCTTGTCAGCAATATCTCACCGGCGCCAAGCTTGTTCGCGCGTTCCGCCCACTCAAAGGCCTCGATGCCGGTAGGTGTTCGCCCCCCATGTACAAATACTTCGAATCCCGCCGCCGTCCGTTTGGCGTCGATGGCAACCACGATACATTGGCTGCCGAAGCGGTCAGACGAGCGAGCAATCAGGTCAGGATCGCTGACGGCTGCCGTATTGATCGAGATTTTGTCGGCCCCCGCGCGAAGAAGCTCCCGGATGTCCTCGATCTTTCGTATTCCGCCACCGACGGTCAACGGCATGAACGCTTTCTCGGCGGTTCGGCTCACGACGGACAGCATGATGCCACGCTTTTCATAGGAGGCGGTTATATCGAGGAAAACAAGCTCGTCGGCCTGTTCCTTATCATATCTTTGGGCTATCTCAACGGGATCACCCGCGTCGCGAAGACCGACAAAGTTTATCCCTTTGACGACACGGCCGTCTTTGACATCGAGACAAGGAATTATGCGCTTTGCAAGCATAAGAAAAAGCCCTTAGATCGCACCGGCGCAAACCGCCCAAAGGAAATCATCTTGGATCAGGTCCTTCACTTTTCTCATAGGAAACGGCCCCCTTAGGCCTGTCCTGCGATCGGCGCATTGGGTAGAACCTGTGTAGGTGCAAATTTATTCGAACAATATTTCCGGCCCTTTTCTGCGCCGCATACGCGAACAAACTCGCACTTACAGAACTACGGGACAGATTTCCTTCCCAACTTTAATAAAAGCGAAAAGAAGGGAATTCTGGCCTTTTCAGGATTTTGTCGGAATGATCTTATCCACGGAGACTATGACTGTCTCGACGTTGTCCAGGCCGAGACCATCTTTAAGGCACTGGATTATCTCCTGCTGCACCGATTCTGCGACATTCTTGAGCTCGCGACTGGACCAAGCGGCGACCGAAGCGCGCACGCGAAGCTTTCTCCGCTCCCGTGACGTCGTCACGCGCGGTCTGATGCTGCTTATCAAGAGGCTCTTGTCGGAAAGACGCTTCGCAATGTAGTCCTCAATCGCGCGAAGCGAGATATTTATCGGTCCCTTGTCAGACTGAAATGTAAGCGTCGCGAATGAGTCGGGAGACTGACCGGCAATGTTGTAGACTATCCAGCTCGCTATAAAAATGAGGACTCCTCCCCCGAAATATGCCATAGGAATATTGGTCTTTGTGACCGTATGGATGACAATCGCCGTAAACTGCTGATTGAGCGCCATGAGTCCGACCAGCATCAAGCAGAAGGAAACAAGAAAGAGCAATCCCGCGAAGAGTATCAGCAAGAGCGATTTCACGAATCTCATTGTCGGTCTTCCTTCTGTACTCCTTAAGCAACAGGCCGTTCGAGCCCCTTCATCGCTTCAGACTGGGGCGCATGCTCAAATCGAGATTTCGAGATAATTCGGCGACTTGGTCAGCTTCCGGCAACCGTCAGCGGTAACCATAACCATGTCTTCAATTCGGATGCCGCCGACATCCGGAATATAAATGCCCGGCTCCACGGTAAAAACCATGCCGGGCCTGATGTTCCCTTTTCCAAGTCGGGAGATTGTGGGCGCCTCGTGGACTTCCAGGCCAACGCCGTGGCCGAGGCCGTGGCCGAACTGCTCGCCATACCCCGCCTCGGCGATTTTATTGCGCGCAACGGCGTCAACTTCCGAACAGGGCATATCTACCCGAATCGCCCTAAGCGCCGCCGCCTGCGCATCCTTGACAATATCATATATTTCAAGCACTTGCAGCGACTTGATTTTATCCAACCACACCGTCCTTGTCAAGTCGGAATGATAACCGTTGAATTGAGCGCCTATGTCAATCACGACGGGCTCTCCAATCTGAATCTCGCGGTCAGTGGGCGCGCCGTGGGGCATCGCCGATCGCGGGCCGGAAGCGACTATCAGGTCGAACGCCTCCTTCTTGCCGCCAAAAGAGCGAAGCAGAATATTGATTCGGCCCGCAACCGCTTGCTCGGTCATGCCGGGCCTGATTTCCTTCACGATGCCGTCCATGGCCGCATCCGCAATCGAAGCGGCCTTTTTTATGAGCTCGATTTCGGAGTCATCTTTGAGGATACGCAAGTCTTCGACCATGTTTTCTGTCGGCGCGAGTTCAATCGATTCAATCGCTTTGAGTTGCGCATAGTGCCGATACGTCAGATGTGCGGACTCGAATGCCGGCTTCACGATTCCCATCTCAGATATCTGTTTAGAGACGGTTTCCTCAGCAGCCCCCTTGATCTCGACGTACTCGAAGTCGGTAACCTCTTGCGCTATCTGCGTGCGATAGCGGAAATCGCTCATGATGACCGCCCTATCGAGAGAGATCAGAAGAATAGCGAGCGAGCCCGTGAAGCCGGACAGGTAACGGTAATTCGGGTAACTGTAACAGATGAAGGCGTCAGCGCTTGTTTGCCGTAGCTTCTCTCGAAGCGACTTAATCCGATTGTTCATTTTCTCTATGCTCTCCCCACAAGCGCATCAATCGCCAGCACGTAACTCATCGAGCCGAATCCGCAAATGCTGCCCTTGCAGACAGGAGCAACGTAAGAATGTCGGCGAAACTCCTCGCGCGCATGTACATTCGAGAGGTGCACCTCGACGGCAGGCAGCCCGGCGCCGGAGATAGCGTCGCGAATAGCCACGCTCGTGTGCGTATATGCGCCCGGGTTTATGATGATCGCGTCGAACTCGCCCATACTCGAGCCTATCTTGTCAACGATGTCTCCCTCATGGTTCGACTGGAAGGTCGTTACGGTCACTCCGAGCGATTTGGCATGTTTTCGTATTTCATCATCTATCTGCTTCAGGGTCTTCTTGCCATAAACTCCGGGTTCGCGCTTCCCCAGCAGTTGCAAATTCGGTCCGTGAATCACGAGTATTCTCATTGTTATTCCCCCCAATTCAGAATTCCTTGTAGTGTTTTTGAAGTTCCGCCGAGAGCGCAGCCTCTGCTCCTGCTTCCTTTTCCATGCCGAGAGCCTTGTAAATCTGCACAAGTCTATCATGAAACTCCGGATTTACGGGAAAATTCCTCGATGCCTGAAGCTCGGCCTGCAACGCCTTGCGAAACAGGCCGGGCTCGGTTTTGCTGTTTCCGGCGACCCAATATGCCACGGCGAGTGATTGGAAAACATATGGAGACCATGGGTCGAGCGCGCCGGCTCGCTCCAGTTCCTTAATCGCATCAACAAGCAGAGAAGGCGCTCCCTCGCTTTGCGCCAGTCGTAGATAGGAATCCCCAAGCATGTGGTGCGAATCCGAATCCAAAGGGAAATAACGGACAGACCGTTTGAGAAGGACGAGGCTGTTCCTCAAGACTGCGTGCTGCATGCGGGGATCGGCTTTGAAACCCTGCCTGCGGGCGAGCTCGGTTGGAAAAGCTTTGTTCCTTTCGGCCTCCACACGGACGTAAAGATTGAGCCCGACAAACGATCTGTAAAGGAAAACAAGATAGATAGCCACCACCGCAATGCAGACAACTCCCGCCTTACTCGGGAATCGGATTGAGAACTTGTCTTCCTCCGATTCTGAATCGGGGATGGCCACCAATAGACCGACCATTGCAAAGATGAAGTACGCCAGAGTCGGCAGATAAAGACTGAAGTCGGTGAGACTCTGCGCCAGGAACCCGACAATTCCGGCGCCCAAACCGCATGCAATCCCGCGAAGGTCGCCTACGGAGTATGACCACGCCTTGCGCCAGAACGTGTAGAGAAACACAAGCCACAGCCCGATGAAGGCGTTCAGGCCGATGATGCCGGTTTCCGCCCATACCTGCAGGTAGTTGTTGTGCGCAAGTTTCACCGGGTAGCCACCGAGAATCATATAGCGTGGATATGCCTTCTCGAACGCGCCCCAGCCCACTCCCAGCCACATGTTTTCCCTTATCATCCCCAGCCCGGCCTTCCAGTACGACAGCCGCTGTAATACGGTCTTTGAATCCCTGATCCTCTCGAGGATCGAAGCATGCCTGACACGCATGAGCTCCTCGCAAACCGCGTCGGGCGTAACGACCGAAGCCGCCAGCAGCGCCAACAGAAAAATGACGAGAACAGTTCCCGGGGATGGGGGATTCTTCTTCTGGAACCTCACGACAAGGAATACGGCCACGACGACCACAGCGGTCAACCAACCGCCGCGCGAATACGTGAGCCACAGGTCCCATGGAATGAGAACACATGACACAAGAAACAGGAAAACGAGGAGCAACCCGCCGGCTGCTTTGAGAAGATGAGTCACGCCGCGAGACACATTCTCAGGATTCGAGTCGGCGACTTTCTTTGCCGACACGCCCACAAGACAACTCCGAGTGAATTCCGTCATCGGCTTTCCCATGCTCCAGAGCCAACCGATTGTGAGACTGCCGGCTAATCCGAGAAACATTGCATAAGCATTGGGGAAAAGGAATGTCGAGAAAACCCGGGTGGACTCGAGTCTATTGAGAATCCCGTATCCCAGCGGCACTCCGGAGAGAAGGTCCTGATTGCCCGACTTGACAGCGTCCTCGATAATTTTCCGCGTCATCTCGAGGGTGTAATAGCGCTGAAACAAACCGTAAATGTTCACAACAAGCGCGGAGACAAGTATGCACGCCACCGCTACCCTGACGGAGGAGGCCTCCCGAAAATTGTTCGCGATCACCAGGTAGATCAGCGTGTAGCTCAGCATCTCGAAGATATAGCGAAGGGTAAGCCCTCGATTGATGCTCGTGAAGAATGTGAGCGAACATACAAACAGGAAAGCTAACATGAAGCCGGTTACGAGACGATTGTGCAGCTCCAGCCGCCCGGTCCTCATGCTCTTCACCAGCCACAACAAGGCCAGCAAACCGACCCCGATATGGAAGAAGTGGTTGTAGTGAGGATATGTGCGGCCATCGACAAAGGGCCTGAGAAATAGGATGAGAAGAACGCCGGAAAAGAGCAGGTTATCGGCCCATGTGTATATCAGGTCTCGGGCGGGCGACAGCGGTAGGGGGGCGTTTCCGGGACCGGACTCAATGCGTCTCTTTTTCTTTGCTCGGCTCATTCGGGCTTGTTCGACTGTTCCCTTATCCGCTTCTCGCGATCGGCTATCATGAGAAGTATAATAATTGCGAATATTCCGAGAGTTTGAACAAAAAGGGTCACCGCTCCGATCAGACCGAGGTATCGCAACAGCGTCGCTCCCAGGCCGACGGCAAAAGAAACCAGGTAGATAAAAATGACCGCGTCGCGCTTGCTCATGCCGAGATGAACGAGCCGGTGAGAGAAATGACGGTTGTCGCCGACGTGGATGGGTATTCCCGCCCGCCAGCGCAAATAGATAACGCCAACCGTGTCAAAAATGGGCACTCCAAGAATGAGTATCGGTGTGAACAATCCCCATGCGCTCATGTGGTCGGGCATGTAGAATGAGCTGACGACCGAGAGGGAAGCGAGCACAAATCCGACGAACATTGCCCCCGCATCGCCCATAAAGATTCTGGCGGGGTTGAAATTGAAAACGAGAAACCCCAGCAGCGACCCTCCCATCGCGAGTAGTATAGCGGCTGTCAGTGTCTGCCTGAGGGGAAACACTACAAAGAAGAAAACGAGAGTTGCAATCAGCGCCACCCCGGCGCACAGGCCATCCATATTATCCATGAAATTGAAGGCGTTGACTATCAAGAGAAGCCATATGATCGTCGCAACCGACGTGACAATCGGGTTGGAAATGAATAGCTCCAGTCTGACGCCGAACGCGACTACGATCACGGCCGCGATAATCTGTACAGCCAGCTTCATCCTTGCGCGAAGCGAATGAAGGTCATCCATCAAACCGACGGCAAATACGAGCGTGCCCCCGAGCACGATACCCAAAGCGCGGAGCACGGCCGGCTTCTCCCCCAGCGCGGCCGTGTAGTGAAGTTGTTTGGCGATTCCGGCCAAAAGCCCGAATTTCCCGCCGTATGTATGGAGCGCAAACATGTGGATTGCGATCATCCCCAGGAAAGACAAATAGATCGCCACCCCGCCGAGGTACGGGATCGGGCGTTCGTGGTTCTTGCGGCCCTCCGGCAAGTCGTAGACACCCAGGCGATTCGATACCGCGATCATTAGCCTTGTCAGTGCCAGAGAAAGCAGCGCTGAAGCAACAAATATGTAGAGATATATTAAGTACCACATAAGAAATTGGCGAAAACAGGGCGTGCTCTCTTCACAGGATTTGTCCCCATTTTTTCATGAGAGACATCATGCTCTTATGTTAGCATACATTGAGAACCCAATCAAACGAGCATTTGCGCGCATGGCCCGGCTACCTTCGCCTTTCGCTTTTTGCCTTCTTCTGACCTGCCATCGCCTCCTCATAAACCGCCTCGACCTTCTCAAACATCACTTTCGTGTCGAATTCTTTCCGCGCGCGCTTCTGGGCGAACTGGCCCATTCTCTCGCGTCGGGCCGAGTCATCGAGGAGGTCATTTATCGCGCGGGCAAGCGCTGACGAGTCCGCCGGAGGAACAACAAATCCTGTTTTGCCGTCCAGATTTACGAACTCGACCCCCGTTCCGAGGCGCGTGCTCACAACCGGTTTGGCGCATGCGTGCGCTTCCAACTGGACAAGCCCATAGGCTTCGCTCCTATAAACTGAGGGCAACACAAGAAGAGAGCAGGCGTGATAGAAAACCCAAAGGTCATCTTCAGTTAATTCTCCGAGGAAGTGCGTCTTTTCGGCCACGCCGTAGTTTGCGGTGAGCGCTTTTAAATCGTTCTCCATCGGCCCGCTCCCGACCACTACAAGCGGCACATTGACTTTGGGCATTGCCTCGATCAGGAACTGAAGCCCCTTGTAATACCTGAGCTTGCCCACAAAAAGGATAAACTCCGGCCCGAAGATATTGTGAAGTCTGTCGATCTCTGATCGTAGGCGCGAACCGGCTGACTCGGCCATGCGGGTGTCGACACCGAGCGGAACAATGCGGCATTTGTCACGGACTTCACGAAGGTAGGGAGAAGTGTCAGCATAGATCGGAGACGTGGGCAGTATCAACGTCGCGCGGGAAAGAAACCTTCGCAGAAAGGGCCGATAGAACTTGAGCAGAAGCTCCTGCCTTATGATGTCGCTGTGATACGTTACCACCATCGTTCCGGGCGATCCCGCCAGCAGATATGAAAACTCACAGGTTGGATTGGGCGCGTGGAAATGTAGTATGTCAGCCTTGATTCTTCTCAACCACAAAGGGAATGACGGCGGAAGAGGCGCCGACTGAAGGCGGCCCGCCTGTCCCACCTTGATCACGGTGACTCCATCAACGTTCTCGATGCGCGTGAATGGGCCCCGGTTGCATACAAGGACCGTAACGTCATGCTTTCTCTTGAAATGGTTGCAGAGTTGCGCGATGTGTTTCTCGATTCCGCCGACGACGGGAGGATAGTAATCCTTGTACACGTGAAGGATTTTCATCGCGCCTCTTTGAGAGTCCGCAAATAAATATCGAGGGTCTTCTTGGCGGTGGTCAACCAGGAGAAGCGGCTCGCTCGACGCGGTCCACGCGCGGACAATTCCTTATGGCACTCTTCATCGGTGCAAATCCTCCTCAAAGCGCCCGCGATCGATTCAACCGACGTCGGGTCGACGAGTAACGCGCAATCACCCACAACCTCGGGCAGAGAAGAACGGTCGGATGTGATCACGGGAGTCGCGCATGACATAGCCTCGAGACACGGCAAACCAAACCCCTCATAAAGGGACGGATACGCAAATGCGCGCGCCATACTGTGAAGCGCAGCCAGGTCGGAGAGATGGATGTGGCCTGGAAAATGAATGAGGTTCGACAAGTCCAAAGCTCGCACTTCACGGAATATCTCATTGAAAAGCCAGCCTTTTCTTCCGGCAATGACGAGGTGATGAGGAAGCCCCTTCGAGGCTACTCCGTATGCAAAGGCCCTTATCAGGCGAGGAATGTTCTTGCGCGGCTCAAGGGTTCCAAGATAAAGGATGAATTGCGCGGGCAGCGAATATTTCTGGCGCACCCTGGCGAGTTCTTTCTCGTGCGTAACATGGTAGAAACGGAGTGGATCGACCCCGAGATGAACGGTCCGTACCCGGCCGTCACCAAGCCGCAAATGCTCGAGTATGTCTTCTCTCGTGGAGTCCGAATCGGCTATCACCGAGTTACAACGCCTGACGCTTCGTGGGATAATGCACTTGTAATAGGGCCGACGAACCGGGGAAAACGTCTCGGGAAACAAGGCAAAGCAGAGGTCGTGAACAGTCACGACTGAAGGAATGTCGGCTCTGAGCGATGCAATGAACGCAGGAAAATGGAAGATGTCTATGCCGAAGTGGCGGATTTGACCCGGCAGATTGAACTGTTTCCACGCCGCCTGTGAAAGCTGCCCCCTCCCGCAAACCTTGATTGTCCGGAAATTGGGATAGTCGAACATGCGCGGTTGTTCAAGATATCCGGAGTATTCGGCGGGACAAAAAAGGAAGTATTCGTTTTCGCTGTCGGCCCGGCCGAGAAACTCGACTAGCTTCTGCGTGTAATAGCCCGTGCCGCTGCGGTTCGTCACCGCCGTGGCGTCTATGCCTATGCGCATGACAGCAAGTTCCTCATTTCGACCTCGTGAAAAACACTCCGGCGATCGGTAGTTGCGAACAGCCGAAAGCCGCGCTTATTCGGGGACACCATGCCCCATGGTGTCCCCGATTTTCTTGATTCATGCCTGTAGGGGCGCAATTCATTGCGCCCGCGTGACTTCCATGCAAATTGTCGCGAGAAATCACGACACAGATTCAAGAATTTGACAGTGAGCAATATAGAGGCTTTCTGCCACATGTAACACCGGCCAAGACCGACTGATCACTGTGTCCCCGCAGACACGCGACGCAGGGTCTGACGAATCGTCTCCGCTATCCCCTGCTCCTGCCTATATACGCGAAGCCGCTTTGCATTGTATGCGGCCATTTGTCGGAAACGTATCAATAAATTGTCCGGCTTGAGAAGACGACCGACTTCCTCAGGCGGCAACAGCGGCTCGGACCTGGATTGCTTGCCGGCAAAACTGACAATGGCGTCAGCGGCCGCCTCGGGCGAATGATTGCGACTGATGTAATCTCGAGCGGCTAGGCCTATGACATGACGCCGATTAGCGTCCGAGACAAGCCGCATCAGAGTGTCGGCAAGGTCAAGGCTTTCCGACGGCCCGATATCTATCTTGACACACGTCGGGTCGGGAAATTCAGCGAATTGGGCGTAGTTCGACACTGCCACGAGTTTGCCGCGCCCTAACATCTCAATTAGCGAGGCCGACATCTCGCCATTACTCGGATACCTCAGATTTACGCATACGTCGGCGATCTCCATCAGGCCGTCAAGCTCCGACCGCGCAAGATATCCCAAATACTTCACGTTCTTGAAGTTTCCCCTTTCGATCGACCGGGCCAGCGGAAACCGGGGGGAAACTTCGCCGGAAAGAAGAAAAACGCTTTCTGGAAACTTGGCGTTGAACTTTCGGAACGCCTCGAGCGCCACGTCTATCCTCTTTGCAGGAGTCATATGGCCGACCGACGCAACGACAAAGCATCGGGCCGGTATGCCGAACTTCTCGCGAAATGCTTGCGCAGATTCAGACTGCGTTTCTGCGGACAGTCCTGCAGTTTGGGTACGTCCCGAATCAATCGGAAAATATGGGAAGTTGACTTTGAGCACATTGGCGCGCGGCGCCTCTTTCAACACGATGGAGCGCCCATACTCTGTCATTACGATTGTTCCGCGCGAGCATGCGGCGACGACTCCCGCCATAGGAAAACGGTAAGGGTCTCCTTTCATCGACATGAATTGGGCCACATCTCCGGATGACACATTCGGCCAACAGAGCTGCACCAAACGGCTGAATGCCCCGAAGTCGCCTCTCTCCAGGGTATATTTCGCAAAAAACTGGTTCAGAACGCAGTCGTGAAGGAGCGCCATTGACGGGACTCTTGTCAACGCCTCGAAAACGCGCTTGTGAAACCGATAGTGGTTGCCCATGTTGTAGAGAGCCGCGTCGTAAGCGGAGGGGTTTGAGAGAAATACCGAAATGTCCTCGACGGGAAATCGTCTCGCAGCGGCGAGCCCGCCCGAAGAGCGCCGGTCGGTGAAGAGATGGACTTCGCACCGCTGCCTCAAATAGGGAAGCAGACTTTCGGTGAAGCCGGCCACGCCGGTCCTTCCCGGACTGAGCGGTCCGATACAAGCAAGTTTCATGAAACCCCCTCGACCGGCCTGCCTCGAAGGTCTATCTCTTTGACGACGGATCGATTCCTCAAAAGAATGCTCTCGATGTAACTATCAGGAACCCTCCTATGCGCCTGAGTTACACGCCGCTTCTTCAGCGTGCTTGCCAGGCGTCCCATAGCAGCGCACAGACCCAAAACAGCGGAAACGTCTCCCTTGAGCAAAGGCGACAACGTACGCTTTGCTATTTCCCAAGAGATTGTGTGCGCATACTTGAAGATAAGCCTCGAGGGAAAGTCCCTTACTATGACCGCAAAAGAGTTCCGGGCAAAAAAATAATTCCTTGACTTCGGCAAGAAGCCTCCGCTGGCGCCCTCCTCATGGTAAACCCGGGCCGTTGGCGCAAATATGCACTTGTAACCTAGCAACTGGGCTCTGAAACTATAGTCGACATCTTCGTAGTACATGAAGAAGTCCTCATCTAGTGGGCCGACATCCTCAAAAACACTCCGACGGAACATCCCCGCTCCCCCGCACGGGCCGAATACCCAGTTCCGACTCGCAAACTGAGGAGCGTCTTTGACGCCAAACCCAATGTCGTGATTGGAACCCGTGATACTGTACCCGAGTCCAACCGAGTTTATTATCGTGTGGTCTCGCGCAAAGAGCATCTTTGGCGCAGCCATCGCGGCCGAATGCTCATCTCTCAGCGCATTGTACAACTCACGGATAAACTCGCGCTCAGCACGGGTATCATTGTTCAGTATAACAACGAACTCGCCCAGAACTCTCTGGATACCAGCGTTCACAGCAGCCGAAAACCCCCTATTTACTGAGAGCTTAATTAAATGAACGTTTGGATAATTAGCCTCAAGCACATGAACCGACCTGTCACTCGATCCATTATCGGCAACCACTATTTCCAGATTCCTATATGACTGCTCCAAAAGCGAATTGAGACATACCGGAAGACACATCTCTCCGTTGTAGTTGGGAATCACTACGGATATCAACGGATCCGTCACACTCGTTGTCATTCTCTCAACCGCCCGCCCCTAAACCCATGGACCGATCATCATGATATTGAGTCCATTTCCAGTGAGCAGAGAATTTCACCAACAGAAACCCTTGTTCTGTACGCTGTTATCCTATTCTTCTTAACAAAGTACTTTAGCTCTTTCAGAGCAGCCAGATACCCTCTTGTGACAGTAGTTTCACCGCTCAAAAGCGTCTTAATCGAATGTTTTAAACATGCGGGAATCAAGCGGCCGAAGTACCGGTATCGCAGGCTGTCAGGCAGATTCTTGGCCAGCACTAGTATTTGATTCCGAGAACAGTAATAGATGTGGGATTTGTTGGCGGGCGAGGCGGTTCCACCTCCGACATGATATACAACGGCCGTCGGCACATAGCGACACTTATAACCTGCAAGTTGAGCGCGAAAGCTGAGGTCAGCATCCTCGTACCACATAAAGAGGTCCTCGTCGAACAGGCCAACCTCATCAAAGAGCTTCCTTTTATACATGGCCGCGCCCGCACAGGCGCCGAATATGGGGCGGGGGCGGTCATATCTGTCACCGTCTCTCTTGCCATAGCCAACGTCGAAGGCCGTGCCGGCGCACGTGAACCCGATTCCGATGGAGTTAATGACATCGGGCCTGTCGGCAAAGAGCATTTTGGAAGAGCAGGAACCGACGGAGGGATTCTCATCGAGCGCCCGTTCTAGTTCAGAGAGCCATTGAGCCGTCGCGCGAGTGTCGTTATTGAGGAGAGCGACGTAGTCGCCTCCGGCATGGCGAATGCCTTCGTTCGCTGCTGCAGCGAAGCCTCTGTTCGAGCCCAGCTCGATAAGGCGCACCTTCGGATATGAGCTTGCGACGAGGGATGCCGTGTCATCGGTCGAACCATCGTCGACAAGGATAATCTCCTCTGGCTTCCTCAGTTGCTGTTCGAGCGAGTTCAGACAGTCCGGGATGTACCTCGAACCGTTGAAAGTAGGGATGACAACGCTTATTGTCGGCGCTGTTTTTTCGCTCACGTTCTCACATCCTGTCAATTGTTAGTCCTCGTTAGACTTAATTTTAACAGAAGCAAGGACGCATTTTCAAGGAAATCACGAGGAAAGTTGAAAAGGGCCGTGCGAATAAGATAAACTTATTGGCGCTGGCGCGGAGACCGATTCTGACGGAGGAAGACAATCTTGAAGATAATCGATATGCACACGCACGCGCAGGATATCCTGTTCCCTGCGGACGCCGCACCCCGGATACGCCCCTCAAGGGGCGTTTTGATTCGGCTCTTTGAATGGCAGCGATTCAATTGGTACTCGCCGGATTGGGTCACGCACTCGCTCCGAAAAACCATTGCAAAAGAGAGCCAGGCGCGCAATGCGATGGCATCGGTGGAAGATCTGATGAGCGGAATGGAACGGACTGGCATAACGCACAGCGCTGTCCTGCCGGTAGAGCCCTATGGGAACACTGCGGTAGTCATCGATGCCGCAAAGAAGGATAAACGCATCATCCCGTTTGCGTCTGTTGATCCGAACGATGCCCACCGGGTGGAGAAGCTGAGGAACTATGTCGCTGGCGGATGCCGTGGGCTGAAATTGCATCCGATCATACAGGATTTTCATCCCTCCGGCCCCGAGTGCATGGAGACCGTCGAGGAGTTCAGCAAGTATGGCCTACCCGTCTTCTTCCACTGCGGCCAAAGTTCCTACTATGTGCCCGAGTCCGAATCGGAGAGTTACGGGAAGCCTGAGAACTACGTGAAGACATTTGCGGCTTTTCCTCACACCAAATTCGTAGTGGGTCACATGGGGTTGTTGGAAGCCCGCGAAGCCATAGAAATCGCACAAGTCTTCAGTAATGTATATCTCGAAACAAGCTTTCAGCCCATGCATATGGTGAGACGAGCGGTCGAGAAAGTGGGCGCCGACAGGGTCATGTTTGGAACCGATTGGCCATTTGGAGGCCAACGCTACGAACTCGCAATCGTACTCGATCTTACCGACAAGAACCCATGGCTCAGAGAAAGGCTGCTTTGGAAGAACGCCGAGGACTTGATTGGAAAGGTATAAAGAACGCAAAAGGGCAAGAGCAAAGGGAGATTCTTCGCTTCACTCAGAATGACGTTCCACTTCGGGATTCCGATATCACATTCGTGACATTCGCACAATTCGTGGAATTCGTGTTCCAAATCTTCTTTTCTTTATTCATGCGATTCGTCTCGCGCCTTGCGTCCCGCGTTTCGCGGGATGACATTCGTGTTCCCGGAACTTCTACTTTTCTCCTTTTTCCTTTCCCGCTTCCGCCTTTTCGCCCCTTATTGTTCGTTTTGCTTCCACTCAGGAACTTTGGCGCTGCTGTTTTCAGTCGGCAGAATCATATACGTCGCCAGACATTTGCCCACGAGACGCCCGTCATGGTCCTTCAAGGTAACGTCGCCTATTGCCGTCCGGCGACCGCAATGAACAATATGCCCCTCTGCGATGACTTCGCCCGAGGCTACCGGAGCAATGAAGTTGACCTTCATCTCGATTGTCGTGAAAGTCTTGTCGGTTCCGACAAGACCCCACAGCGCAATCGCGACGGCCGAGTCCGCAACAGCCGCGAACGCTCCTCCGTGCATCACACCGAATGGCTGCGTGAGCTCTTTTCGGAATGGGAGCCGAAACTTTGAATAACCGGCCCGCGCCTCGACTACTTCCATCCCGATAAGTTTATACATTGGTATCTGGTTGGCATGCCGGCGCAATGCCTCAAAATCAACTTGGGGAACTTTCTCGTTCACTCGATTCTATCCTCCGCATTTCAAAAAGAAGGTAGATTCCTTGAATCGTCTTCCTCCACTTCATCTCGGTCCCGGCCTTTTCGTCTATTGTTCCCTTTTCCCCCTTGTCTCCCTTATTTCTTAAGAGCGCCCGACCACGCTTGAGTGCGCCGTTAATTGTGAAAGGAACGGCCATTGCGCTATGGTCATAGTGGGTGGAGCGAAGAAATTTCTTCTTTTTTGCATTTCCCCTTTCGCCTTGTTCCTTTCGCCTTTCCCCTTTATCAGGAGTTAGAACCCCAACGAATCCTTCACCAGTATCACGGTCATGCGCCCCGGAATCATCATCCTGCGAATGATTGTGTAGATGTTGCAGATTCTGGTCGGTGAATCGCAGTCCATGCAGACACCTGTATCAGCGCATGGGTTTTGGGAGCCCCATCGTTTCGCGTTCATGGGGGCGGCTATTTTTTCGATGCGGTCGAAGGCTTCATGCACGTCTTTCACAATCTTGTTCGTGCCTGAGACAATGATGACCCTGTTGGGCCCGAATGCCTGCGCGGCGACGCGATTGCCGATGCCGTCGACGTTGACGAGCTGGCCGTCGGATGTTATGGCGTTTGTGCCGGTCACAAAGAACTGCGCTGTGAGGCCCTGTTTCCGCCGTTTCATGTTTTCTTCCATTTCGAGACCGGGCGCATACTGGTCATAGAGCTCGTATTTCCCGCCTCGAAGTCTCGCAAGCAGTCCGATCTGGTCGACGGTCACAGAGCCACCGAGGCCCACCGTTGACCCTTCCGGTATCAACTCGAGCGCCTTTTGCAGCGCCGCCTGCTTGTTCTCCACTAGAACACATTCGATATTGTTGTCCTCGAGCGCCTTTATTGTCTTCTGTATGTCGTCCATTCGAGTTCACCCTGCCTTTCCATTATTCAGACACACGAACCAATATACATGAGCGCTCCGACGCCGTCAAGTCTCTGCGCTGCAATTGTCTTGACTTCTATTTTGGCCGACAGTATACTGTTTTTGCCTTTTCCTGAAAAACTATCCAACCTTATGGAACCCGAAGTCGAAACGTTGCGGGCGAAAAGCTCATTGCCAACCTCAGGCCAAAAAAGAATTCCATCAGTCGGCGCAGATGTTTTCTCAATCGCGCTGTTCTTGTTCGCGACGGCGGTATTCTGGAAGCTGTTTGTGCTCGGGCGGCTTGTCATCCCGGGACCCAATTCTTTGTCGGCGGATATGTATGCGCAATTCTATCCGAAATTCGTCTACGGTAACGTTGTGTTGGAGTCGGGACACTTTCCACTTTGGAATCCTTATGAGTATTGCGGTGTGCCGTTTCTGGCGACTCTGCACAATGAGCCCTGCTACCCTTTCAAACTCCTCATCTTTTGGGTGTTTCCGCCTCATCTCGCGATTCAGGTCTTTATTGCATTTCACATATTTCTGGCGGCGGTTTTCACTTACCTGTTCTTTCGCGCCATCCAGTTGTCGAGGAGCGCCTCCTTCCTGGGGGCTCTGATTTGGGCGTTCTCGGAGAGTCTGGCGTTCCTTTCGATATACCACCCGCATCGGTTTGCCGCCGCTGCGTGGCTCCCATTCTGCCTGATGTCTCTGCATAAACTCCTGAAAGGAGAAGGAATCCTCTGGAGCGTCCTTCTGGCAATCGGGGTCGCAATGGAATTCCTTGCCGGCATGCCCCAAATGGCCATTTCGGCATTTGTTTTTCTGGTTTTCTATGATATTGTGTTTACGGTATTGTCACTTGCGTCCCGAGAGAGGTTAAACCGAAAAAACCTGTATAAGGCCCACCTGCTGCTTGTATTCTCCGCTATCTTGTGCGTATGCCTCGTAGCCGTTCAGTTCTTGCCATTTCTGGAACTAATGAGCTTCAGCCAGAGGGCTTCCGGCATCGAGGTGCTCAAGCAACTCACTCCTGACTACCTGAACCCGCCTTCCCAGTTGTTCTTAGGATCAATAGCAAAAGACCAGACTATGAGATCGCCGTTTTTCATGGGTATCACCTCATTCATTCTGCTGTTGTATGCCGTGTTTCAATCAAAGAGAGAGACAAAATGGTTCTTCATCGTCGCCGGCCTGTTTACTACTGCCATGTCGCTTGGTAGTTCCACGCCGCTCCACGGTCTCCTGCATAACTTTCCGCCTTTCAAATACGATAGGTTCCCTATGACGTGGGTCTACTTGTATTCTTTTCCCATTGCCGGCCTGGCAGCCATCGGGCTGGACTACCTGAAGAACGATTGCGCATTCAGGGAATCCTTGATGCCTGGCCGGGCCTTTCATTTATGGCGAAGAGACGTGCTCGCCCCTGTGATATTAGTCGGCTTCGCTATCATATTTGCCTTCAGCGGTGGTGATGGTTTCGAGACGATGGTTATGGGGATTGTGTGTATACTGGTGGCATTGCTCATTCTGTCGCGGAGACAATTGGTAAAAGAAGCGATCACAGTGCTTCTGATAGTGGCGGGCCTGACAATTTATAGCAAACAAATAGCCATGTGGGGCGATTACATCCAACTGCCAAAGTCAGGAATCGAGCAACTGAGCGCTCCGACCGCTCGACCGGGAATAAACTCGTTCCTTGAAAACGATAAGTTGTCTCGAGTGTATTCCGTCATTATCTCGTTGAACGGCGAGTCTCTGTTCTCTCGGGTCTGCCTGGCAAACGGGTACGAGGAATCCTTGCTGTTAAGAAGAATGCAGAGAATAATGCAGTTCTACAACTGGACTCCGACGGAAAGGCACGCGGAGAATTGGGAAAAATTTGTCGACAACCCCAATTTCATCAATCTTATGGGAACCCGACTGATTTACGTCCCCGCATATGCAATCCCCTTCTTTCGGTCTCATCCGGAAAGGTATGCTTTCCTCGATGGTGACAGGGGATATGCCGCTCTCGTTAACAGACAGGCTCTGCCGAAATGCTTTCTCGTGAACAAAAGCATAACGATCAAGGATGAGGATGAAATTTTCGATAAAATCGTGAATAATGAAATGATGCCCTCTCAAGAAGTCTTGCTGGAAGAAGACGCGCGCGAAACGGGTCCCTTGGCGGAGCCTGATGCGCAAGAGGATATCCCCGAAATCGTCAAGTATCTGCCGGAGGAAGTAGTCATAAAAGCTTCCCCGAAAGCGGCGGCGTTTCTCGTGCTGGGTGATTCACACTACCCCGGCTGGAAGGCGTACGACAACGATAAGGAAACACATATCTATCAGGCGAATTACCTCTTCCGGGCGGTATACTTGCCACCGGGCGAACATTTGGTAAGATTCTCTTATGAGCCGGCGACTTTCAGATGGGGTTTGAGAATCTCGCTGGCAGCATGGTTGTTTGTCGCGGCATGTCTCGTTCGCAACTTCGCTCTTTTTTGGCGGCGAAAGCCGGAAGCGCAGCCCCTTAGACAAACGTAGTCCTTCATGGAGTCAATTTCGTGAGCACAGTCGTTGCCAAAACTCTCATCCTGATCCCGGCCTATAACGAAGCGGAAAGCGTGGGCCAAGTAATAGATGATATCAGAAGAGAGATGTCCGCCCTCAACGCTCAAACTGACATTCTCGTCATTGACGACGGCTCGACTGACGAAACGGCCTCTCTCGTAAAGGCGAGAGGAGTCGATGTCATCAGACTGCCCTTCAATGGCGGAATCGGCGTGGCATTGCAGACCGGTTTTAAGTTCGCCCTCGAGTCCGGCTATCAGGCCATCGTCCGCCTCGATGCCGATGGCCAACATCCGGCTCGCTTCATTAAGGATATCCTGCATCCGGTACTGTCGGGCAAGGTTGACCTTTGTATCGGCTCTCGCTTCATGAGTTCCGGAGGTTATCAGAGTTCTGCAATGAGGCGGCTGGGCATCGTGTGGTTCTCCACTCTCATTCGCCTCCTCTTTCGGATACGGATATCCGATCCCACTTCCGGCTTTCAGGCCATGAACCGGAACCTGATCACCCTGTACTCGAAGCGGTATGCGTCGGACTATCCGGAGGTCGAGGCATTGCTCAACTTGCTCCGAAAAGGATTCACGGTTCAAGAGGTCCCGATAACCATGAACGAGCGGAAAGGGGGCAGGTCATCCATCGACTGGTTCCGCTCGATATACTACGCTGTCAAAGTGACTACGATAGTGCTCCTCGCACTGCTGAAGCGATAGAAGGAGGAGCCGGCCGGTAATTCGTATGATTCGTGTCATTCGTGATCCAACTCTTCTTCTTCATTCGTAATTTATCTCGCGCCTTGCGCGATTCGCGACATTCGTGTTCCGAGAGTTTCTTCTTCTTTTTGGTTTCTTCTTTTCTTGTTTACGGCTTCGCCGCGCAAGAAAACGGATTCAACTGCAGAACGGTTTCAGGAAAGGGGGAAGAACATATGAATCAACCCGTCTTGATATTGGTCAAGATTTGCGCCGCACTGCTCACCTTGTCGGTCTTCGAGCTCATTCGGCGTGACAAACTGAAAGACCAGGTGGCAATGGTTTGGCTGATTTCCAGCCTGACCGTCCTGGCTCTAACCTTATGGACACCCTTCTGGAAAAGACTCGCGCATACACTCGGAATCCTCTACGAGCCTTCTCTCTTTTTCCTGGCAGGAATTCTCTTTTGCGTCGGTCTGCTGCTATACTTGGCTGTAGTGTTGTCGCGACACGAGAGGGAAAAGGAGATGCTCAGCCAGGCCGTGGCAATCTCTCAATCGAAGATCGAACGGCTAACAAGAGAGTTGGAGACGTTTTCCCATGGCCAACGCGAAACTGGAAGCCGTTCGGCTCCAGTCAACGCGAAGGAATCCTGATATGTTCTACGGATTATTTGGAACCTTCTCTTTCTTGCTTGTCCTCGCGATGATGGCCGCAGGTCTGTGGCTGATCATACGGGTGTCCGATCTCGCCCGCCGCGTGAAAGAACTCGGCAAGCGAGTGGAATCTCTCGAGGGCAGAGGCGTTCCGCCTGCGCCGGCCTATCATCGCCCGGCAGCGCGTCCCGAAGCAGCGACTCCCGGCGCAATGCCTCCCGAAACCGGGCCTCAAGGGTTCGCTCCAACGCCCGCGAAACCGACTGAACCGCCGTCTATTCCTCCTACTCCTCCCCCGCCGCCCCGGCCTGCCCCTGGAATCGCGCTGGCGGGAAAAATGCGGGAAGCAAACCTCGAAATGCTCCTGGCAGGGAACTGGCTGGTGCGAATCGGAGTCACGGCAATTCTCTTCGGCGCCGGCTTTTTCCTTAAATATGCTTTCGACAATCAATGGATAGGAGAGACCGGCCGCGTCATGATCGGTCTCATAGCGGGTCTCACTTTCCTGGGGCTGGGCGAATGGTATCAGAAGAAAGCATACCGCATTTTCTCGCAGGCGCTCACCGGCGGGGGTATCGGTCTTCTCTATCTGTCAGTTTACGCAGCGTTCGGATTCTACCATCTCATTCCCCAGACTGCAGCGTTCGCTCTGATGATCCTGGTCACCGCCGCGAGTATCGCTCTCGCCGTTTTGCACGACGCTCTCTCGATAGCGACATTGGCCACACTTGGCGGTTTTCTGACACCGTTCCTCTTGAGCACCGGCGTCGACAATGAGATCGGCCTGTTCAGTTATATCCTGCTTCTCGACCTTGGAATTCTCGGTGTCGCCTTTTTCAGGAATTGGCGGCTCCTCAACTACAAGAGTTTCCTCTTCACCATAATCACGTTCATCGCATGGGCCGAAAGATTCTATGAACCGTGGAAGCTGTGGACGACCGTTCTGTTTCTCAGCCTGTTTTTCGTCGTGTTCGCGTTTCTCGCGATTCTCTATAACGTCATCCGCCGGCGCAAGGCTTCCGCCCCTGAACTCATCCTTGCGATCCTCAATGCAGCCATCTATTTCGGAGCGATGTACGCTTTGCTCGTCGACAAATACGAGGATTACCTCGGCTTGTTCGCCCTTGTGATGGGTGGCGCATACGTGGCGCTTGCGTATCTTACGAACGTCCGCTATCAGGATGACAGATACCTCATCTGGTTCTTCCTCGGGATCGGAGCAACGTTTGTCACCCTTGCAATCCCGATACAGCTCGAGCAGAACTGGATAACCATAGGATGGGCGGTCGAGGGCGCAATCCTCTCCTATATCGGGTTTCGTTACGACAGCCGAAACACTTTGCTGGCTTCACTGGGAATACTTGTCCTGGTCTTCTTCCGCCTCCTGTTCTTCGACATCGACCTTCCGCGTCAGTTTGCGCCACATCAGTTTGCAAGAGATGAATTCATGCTTTTCCTGAATCGGCGGACCCTGTCATATGTCATCGGCATCGCCGCTATGCTGTTCACGTCATATTTACTCACGAAAGGGCGCGAGGAGATTCTCGCTGGCGCGCGGGCGCTCGCGGGTTGCCTCCTGATCGCGGCCAATCTGCTCGCAATTGTTCTCTTGTGTGTCGAGGCGCGCGACTTTCTCATCCATCTCTATCATACGAATAGAATCTCTCCCGGCGTCCTGCGCCACGCGCAAGGTCTGTCTCTCTCCATCATTTGGGCCGTCTATGCGACATTCCTCATCATCCTCGGTATCGCTCGAGACTACAAGCCCATCCGCTATATGGCTCTGCTGCTCTTCGGGGTCACAATTCTCAAGGTCTTCCTTATCGACCTTTCCGAGCTCGAACGGTTCTATAGGATAATCTCTTTCGTGGCGCTCGGACTGATCCTCATCGGCGTGTCACTGCTATACCAGAAATATAAGGATGTCCTCATTGGGCCCGGCACATGATCGCAACCGCGTCGGTGGTTTTGGCACGTGTTCTTGTAGAAGCGTATTCTTGTAGGGGGGACAGCATGCTGCACCTTGCATCTCTCACTGTTTATTTCTTGAATTTCTGTGGTGATTTCGTGCGACATCTTGCATGGAAATCGCACGGGCGTAATGAATTACGCCCCAATAGACATGAATTAAGAAATCCTGTAGGGGCGCGATTCATCGCGCCCAACATGGGCGGTTCGGTTGCGGATTCGCCGCGCTGTGTTCAACGTTGACAAAGCCGAGACCGGCAGGAGACAAAACGGAATGAACCGAAACTTGATCACCCTGATTCTCGCCGTTTTTCTTCAACTCGCCCTCGCGCTGCCGGCGCGCG
>JACRIR010000195.1 GCA_016215705.1 Candidatus Poribacteria bacterium
AAGGGGACAGCGACACTTGGTCTTACATTCGATGCAAGCCGAGATTCCAAGAGTCTTGGCCTGTGCCTTTCGGTCTAAGATATCTCTCGGATCAAAGTGAAGCTGTGCGAGCTTCACAAAGGTTAGCGGTCCCGCGAACGCACCGTTTTCTAAATCAAAAGAAGGACACTCGGACATACAGGCAAGACATTCAATGCACGCGGCAAGCTTCTCATAAGAAGGCGGCACTGCGAACACGGTCGGAAGTTCTCTGTCCCTTGATATGACAAGGTGCAACCGATGAAGGTTGAGATATTTGGTCATCGACCGTCGATCGATGGCAAGGTCCCTGAGCACGGGAAGGTGATTCAAAGGACTTAGCTCCATGCCATCCTCCGCTTTGGTCATGCACGCCAGCCGAGCCTGTCCATTGATCTTCATAGTGCAAAGGCCACATCCCTTGAACCGGCAGCCGTACTGAAATGCGAGCGTGGAATCGTGATGCTTGTAGATATACTGTAGCGCGCCGAGGACGGTCTCTCCACCGGCCAGGTCAATGTCATAAGTATCCCATTTGCGAATGGTGTCTTCAAGAGGATCAATGCGAGCGACCCGGACTTTCAACTCTCGTCCTCCCGGATGAAGCCGCCCACCCTTTTTTGCAGAAGCCGCTGCAGTAAGCGTCGTGGAATATTTCGAAGGAATATCTCCTGAAGCCTGGAGGGAAGCTGTTCTAGGAATCCCGGTGGTTTAATACTGCTCCATGCGTGCCCGACCGGCTCGGTGCGAACGGCAATCGCAGTGTCACCTTTTCTCACTATGAGGTTCTTCAGCCAATGCGTGTCATCTCTTTCAGGATAGTCTATTCGGACATGGCCCCCACGGCTTTCTTTGCGTTCAAGAGCGCAACGCGCGATGATTCTGGCAAGCAGAACCATCTTCTCAAGTTCGAGGAGATCAATCCAGTCTGTATTATAGCTCTGGTAGGACGGGACACTAACGTTTCTTCTATCAATATCCAGGTTGTCGAGCTCATGGAGCGCCTCCTGGAGAGAATCTCCGGTCCGCACAGGCCCGACTTTTTTCCACATAAGCCTCTGAAGGCGGGATTTAAGCTCAATAGGGCGAAACGCGCCTGCTCTTCCTCTTGATGATTCTCTATTCTCAACCTTCTCCTTAATAGACTTTGAGTTCAAAGAAGGCTGCTCAGTGCAGGCGACCTGTTTGATTACAGCCCCGGCAGCGATTTTTCCAAATACAAACAGTTCCGTCAATGACACGGACCCTAGTCGATCGGCTCCAAAAAGTCCGCCTTGAACCTGGCCAATGGCATACAGATTCCTTACAGTTGATTGGCAGCGCTGATCAACTTTGACCCCACCGGGATGATAGTGGAAAGAGGCGACTACTTCCCATGGCGCGGCACACTTCGCCTCATTTTCACCATAGGCAAAACGGACTGCATCAAGGGCGCTTTTCCGGGAGAGCGCTAAAACCTTTCGGTAGGCAGGGCCTAATCGCTCTTCATTCTCCGACAAATCCAAAAAGACACCCCCGTGAGGGCTCGTTTTTTTCGAGTTCACGGTCCTGGCAATCGCCGCCGCAACCTGACCTCGAGTCTTTCTGCCGGGACGGGAGAGGATGTCCTTCCCTTCGGAGTCGAGGAGGCGTCCGAAATAACCGGCTGAGGCCGGTTCACCGCAGAGAACGCCGATCATGCTCTCCGGATACGCAATGCCGAAAATGAACTGGGCCTGTTCCATATCTCTAAGCTCGGCGCCGGCCTCAAAAGCGAGTGCGAAGCCGTCCCCCGTGTTCGACTTCATATTCGACGTGAAGGGCGCAAATAGAGTTCCGCATCCGCCGGAGGCAAGAATAACGCTCTTTGCAGACCACGCGATGAATTCTCCCGAATGGAGGTCGACTCCCAAAGCTCCGATTACTCTTCCATTCTCAGTAAGAAGATCGGTAATCAGATGCTCCTCGTATATCTTCACACCGGCGCTGTATAGAGCGCCCCGCAAAGCGTTTCCGATTTGATTCCCCTCCGTCAGGGCAACCAACGACCGTTCCACGCTATGACCGCCGAGAGGAAATGGAATCGGAGTCCGTCGCCCTTCCTTGTCGCGCCGGAACACCATCCCAAATTCCTCAAGCACGTCAGTGGCCTCCCCTGAACGCTCCACCAAAAGCTGAACAAGGGCGGGATCGTTGAGGTATTCCCCGCAGAGCACCAGGTCCCGCACAAATTTCCGCGCGTTGTCAGCAGGGTTTATGATTCCATTGGACATGATTCCGCTGGCTATGCAGGTGTCACCCCTGCCCACAGGCTCTTTGGAAACAAGGGACACTCTTGCACCGGCGCGGGCCGCGAGCACGGCTGATGTAACGCCCGCGCCTCCACCCCCGACGACCAGAATGTCACATCTCTCTTCAGTGAACATATGTTCTATCCGGAGAATCATGCGAGCTTTCACGTGAAAGATTCTTAGAAAGAGAAGACGCATGATGCCCGCGCGGCGCGTTTACCCTTCTTCGCGTGTCCGTAAGTATATAGCATGCATGAGCGATTCGACAACCTTAAGGGACCTGAACCACCGAGCGCACAGCGCGGCGTAGCCGCAACCGAAGAACATGCAACCACGGATGGACTCAGCGCGGCGTAGCCGCAACCAAAATAAAGGAATTCACCACCAAGTCACCAAGAAAAGAAGAAACAAGGTAACACGGATTTGGGGAAAAGAAGAAGAAACAAAGGAAGTATTCTTAACCGCAGATGCACGCCGATGAACGCGGATTTGGGAAAGAAGAAGAAAAGAAAATCACGACACAAATT
>JACRIR010000199.1 GCA_016215705.1 Candidatus Poribacteria bacterium
ATGGCAGCCACGCGCCGAAGGCCGGCCTGAGCGATGCGAAAAGAAACTCATTCTTGCTGTTCGCTTCGCCAACGGCACGGCTAATACCGGCGATAACCGTGGTGGGGGACCGGAGGCAGCCGCTTGTCTTCAAAGTTCAAAACATGCGCGCGGGAAGGAGCGCATGGCCAAACAATCAACTCCACGCCCGGGCGTGGAGCCCCAGGCTTCTGTGAGTGCGAATTCATTCGCACGCTTTCATCCTAACCCAGCAATGGAAACCGAAGGCGAAACCCGAAAGGGAAAAGACCAACGGGAATGAAAACGCTATGTAGGGGCGCAATTCATTGCGCCCGATTGACGGAAACGGGAAAAAGACAAAGAATTTGCATCGTTCGTCCCGCGCTTCGCGGATTCACCTCTTTTTTCCCAATCCAAAATCCAAAATCGGAACATTCGTGATCCAAATTTCTTCTTTGTGATCTGTTCTGAAAAAGACGGGCGAAGTGTGTTCATCGGCAGCCTTTCTTTGCGGCGAGGTTTCTTTGCCGCATTTGACCCGAGGCATTCACATGTGTTAGCGTGTGGAGGCCGCAACGGGGATGGGACTGCCCTTAGGACATATGGGTTTAACCTGAAAGCTGTAGCCTTTGCTTCTTTTCAACCGTAAACCGTAGACCGTGAACTCTCTTCTCAGGAGGAACCGCGATGGACATAATGGAAACCATTAGGACCAGACGCAGCATCCGCGCATACAAGCCGGATTCAATCAGCAAGAAAGTGATGGAGGAACTGCTTCAGGCGGCAATCATGGCGCCCTCGGGCTCGAACACGCAGCCGTGGAAATTCTACGTGGTCGCGGGCGAGAGAAAAAGGCAGTTGGACAATCTTCTTCTGCAATGCCTCGATGAAGGCCGCGAGACGAGTAACGAGCTCCAGCAGTTTCGCGAGGGCGGCGACGAGGCCGTGCAGGAGAAAATGAGTTCACGGCGGCAGGAACTGACAAGGGCAATCTTCGACACCCTCAGAGACAATGATCTCCCCATCGAAGTATTTGTGAAAGGCAGCTTCAAGTATTTCGATGCGCCGGTTGCCGTTTTCATCACCATGGACCAGTCGCAAGCTGAAGGCTCTCTTCTATCTATAGGAGCGGCGGTCGAGAACCTCATGCTGGCCGCGTGCGCCAAAGGTCTTGGCACATGCTGGATAGGCATGGCGCTTATGTACTCCAAAGAGATTAAGCAAAACCTCGGCATCCCCGACGCCGAACGGATCGTCTCGAGCTTTTGCCTCGGCTATCCCGACCCGGAATCACCGCTGAGCACCTTCAAGGCGACAAGGGAAGAGATGAGTTCGGTGGTTGAGTGGATAGGATGGGAGTAATTTATTTTGGATTTTGGATTTTAGATCTTGGATTGAACAAAAAAGAGGCAATATGAAGTGCACAACGGCCATTCGTGAGGTTGACAGCGTAGAAATCACGACGCTGGTTGATAATGTCGTGGACCTCCTCCTCGAAAACTCCGACAATGCAAAACGGGCGCCCAGAATTCGCGACGGCGCACTCGCGCCGCCACTGCTTGCCGAGCACGGATTCTCGGCCATCATCCGCGTAAGCGACGGAGCCGCCAAGCACTCGATCCTCCTCGATGCCGGACTGACCGAGACGACAATGCTCGTGAACGCCGACCGGCTGGGGATCGACTTCTCGGAAATCGAAGCCGTCGTAATAAGCCACGGGCATGTCGACCACGTCAAGGCGTTGATGCCCGCTCTCAATAAGCTGCGCCGGGGCATCCCGATCGTGATTCACCCGCACGCTTTTTCGCCCCGGATTCTCAGAATCCCCGACGGCACGGAAGTGCGGATGGAACCGCTTGACCCCGTCGCCATCGAGCGCGCAGGCGCAACAATCTTCCGCCGGAAGGGGCCTTCCACCCTGGCAGAAGACATGGTTCTGGTCACCGGCGAAATCCCGAGGGTCACGGAATTTGAATTCGGTTTCCCGATACAATATGCTGTTGTTGACGGCGTCGAGCAGCACGATCCTCTGACGCCTGACGACCAGGCGCTCATCGTAGCCGTCAGGGGAAAAGGCCTTGTCGTGATTTCGGGATGCGCGCACTCGGGGATCGTGAACACGCTCAGGTACGCCCGCGAATTGACCGGCATCGAAAAAGCGCATGCAGTCGTAGGCGGTTTTCACCTTTCCGGCTTCATGTATGAAACGATCATCGAGCCGACGGTCGCGGCGCTCGCGGAAATCAGCCCTAATTTTCTCGCGCCTACTCACTGCACAGGCTGGAAGGCGATCCACGAGTTTGCGAAGCGAGCGCCGGAGGCGTTTATCCAGAACAGCGTTGGCACAACCCTATTGTTCGGGTCTTAAGCAGTTCCCTTGGGGAGCAGCCGGCCCCACATTCGGTGTGGCTAACCGTGAAAGAAACGCCCCATAATTCGGGGACACGATGCGATACTGCGTTTATTCGGGGACACCATGCGGCATGGTGTCCCCGAATAAACGCTGGTTTCCCATGGCCGTTGAAAGGAGTGACTGTAATGTTTGAAAGAGCCAAATGCGATCTGTGCGGCGATTGCCTTGTGGCGTGCAAGTACAACAATTATGACCGCCAAACCGCAATCGCGGGAATGACCGCCCTCATCGAGGGCCGGTCGACCGTCGTCGTGAAACAATGCGTCACGTGCGCCTCCTGCAACGAGGTCTGCGAGAAGGGGGCGAACCCGTTCGACCTTATCTGTGAAACACAGGAGAGGACGAACGCGCTCGAGTTGCCGGACGAAGTCATATCGATGTTCGACTATATGTGCAAGGGCCGCAACGAAATCCGTGAGGGCGCGCCCGGCAGACCGGCCATCTCCTCATGCGTCATACGTGCGGCGCTGCCCAGACCGCTTGAAGGCTCACTTTTCGACGACCTCACCCACGTGCGCGGGCAAGACTACTTTTGCCACATCGGCTGGGTCCATCTCGGCAAGGCGAGCCCGATGGATAAGGGCATCCACTCGCTCATCAACAACCTCGCGGCGCTGGGAAAGAAGGAAATCGTGTTCGCTCACGACGACTGCTATGCTACCGCGACCACAAAGGCGAAGCAGTACGGAGTCAAGGTCCCGTTCCGCCCCATTCACATACTGGAATACCTGCGGGACGAAATGAAGAAACGGAAGGATGAGATAAAGAAGCTCGGCCTTAAGATCGCCTACCAGCGCCCCTGCGCCTCGCGTTATACGCCCGAAAAGGAGCCATTCGTCGATGAATTGTTGGACCTCATCGGGGTGAAACGAGTCGCCCGCAAGTATGACCGCAAGAATGCCCTCTGCTGCGGGCTGCCTCTCATGTTCCGCGACATGAACAAGGGCATGGAGATTCAGAAGAAAAACCTTGACGACGCCAAAGGTTCCGGCGCCGAGGCGATGACGTTCCTGTGCCCCGTTTGCATCCGAGGCCTCGGCAGCGGCTGCGCCGAGCGAGGCCTCGACATTTATATGGTTAGCGACCTGTGCCGCCTCGCGCTCGGCGAGCGGATACCGGCCTATTCGGCATAAGATTGGGAAGACGAAAGGAAGCGAGAGAGAGTCCACAGCGTGGCGAAGCCTCAACCAGTACAAACAACACATATCGGGCGCGATGAATCGCGCCCCTACAGCGTTTCTTGATTCATGCCCGTAGGGGCGCAATTCATTGCGCCCACGTGATTTCCATGCAAGGCGTCACCAAAAATCATGACACAAATTCAAGAAATTAAGCGTGAGTAGCACAGTTCACAGTCTACGGTCTGTGGTCTACAGTCCATAGTTTTTGACCGATCGGTTCTTGAAAGTGTGAACGGCAAGCTGGATAATTTGGAACTGTTCTTGTGAACCGTAAAACGTGAAGCGTAGACTGGCTTCGGAAACAGCTTGCATTTTTGTATCCGCTTGTAGTATACTAATTTAAGAAAGAGCCGCCAGGTAAGAAAGAGTGGGCAGCGACCCACTCTTTTGCATTGATAGGGCTGGCTCTCCAGCAGTGGCGGAAAGGAGATGAGGCGAAGGCGGCGTTTGCCGCCTTTGTTTTGGGTATTGGTGTCAAAGGTTGAAGGAGCAAAGCAGCCGGACCTATGGAATCAATCGCTGACAAGGTTCTGAAAACTGTGGAACCTGCTATCGAGGCCGAAGGTTATACCTTGGTGGACATGGAGTTAGGCCGGGAGGGCGGCCAGTGTATCTTGAGAATCTTCATTGATAAGGCCGAAGGCGGGATCACCCACGAAGATTGCGAAAGGGTCAGCACCCTCGTGAGTCCGATGCTGGACGTGGAAAACGTAATCGAGGAAAGGTATTTCCTTGAAGTCTCCTCTCCGGGTATCAACAGGCGAATAAAGAAGAAGGCGGATTTCGAGAGGTTCGCGGGAATGAAAGTCAAGATATTCCTGCGATCCCCGGTCGACGGACACAAGAAAGTCACCGGTATAATTGAATCCGTGGAGAGCGACGAAGTCGTCATTCGCAATGAAAAGGCGGGTTCGGAGAACGTGAAGCGGGTTCCGCTTGCGGCCATCGGCCGTGCGAACCTTCAGATACTGTAGTCATAGTGAGCCCTGGAACTAACAGGAGGCGTTCCTAGATGAAGGCAGATTTGATGCCGATTTTCGAGCAATTGCAAAGTGAGCGAAATATCGACAAAGGTGTGCTCATTGAAGCAATCCGCTCAGCTATAGAGATCGCCAGCAAGAAGAGCTTCTATAACTACGGCAACGTCGAGATCGACTTTGACGAAGAGAAGTGGGACTTCCGTGTATACCAGAAGAAAGATGTTGTCCAAAAGCCCGACAATTACAAGACGCAGATATCGCTCGAGGAAGCCCGCGCAATCAACTCCGGGGCCAAAATCGGAGACTCCCTACGTATCGAGATAGCACCGGGCAACTTCGGCCGGATAGCCGCACAGACAGCCAAGCAGGTGATAATTCAAAAAATAAAAGAGGCCGAACGCAAGAACGTGGTCGCCGAATTCAAGAAGCGCGAGGGCGATATCCTGGCAGGAGTGGTCAAGAAGCAGGCGCACGGCAACGTAATAATCGACCTGGGCAGGGCCGAAGGGATTCTTCCCTTCAAGGAGCAATCGCCGCGCGACATCTACAGGTTCGGCGAGAGAATGAAGTTCTACGTGCTGGAAGTGGCCGAAAACGAGCGCGGACCGCAAATCGTTGTCTCGCGCTCGGCGCCGGAGATCGTTCGCCTTCTGTTCGAGATGGAAGTTCCAGAGATAGCGGATGGAATCGTCGAAATCCGCGCTATCGCGCGTGAAACCGGTTACAGGACCAAGGTCGCCGTCGTCTCACACGACGCAAATGTCGACGCGGTCGGCGCATGTGTCGGAATGAAAGGCATGCGCGTGCGCACGATTGTCGATGAACTCCGCGGCGAGAAGATAGACGTCATCAAATGGAGTTCGGACGTGAAGACGCTTATCGGCAACGCTTTGAGCCCGGCGATGATATCCAATATAATAATAGACGAGAAACTCAAGAGCGTCCTCATTACCGTGACGCACGACCAGTTGTCGCTCGCCATAGGCAAACGCGGCCTGAACGCGCGCCTTGCCTCGAAGCTCACGGACTGGAAAGTCGACATAATTGACGAAAAGAGGCTCAAGGAAGAAACGGCCCTGTTCGAAGAAGACATCATCGATGAGTTGATGGAACTTCCCGGCGTCGGCGAGAAAACCGCCCAGGTCCTCAGAGAAGCCGGCTATACCAGCACCCGGAAAATCGCCAACGCAACAGCGGATGACATCGCCTCCTTGCCCGGCATCGGCACAAAGACCGCCGAAAAACTCATCGAGGCTGCCGCTGAACGACTAGCCTCGCTCGATGAAGAAGAGGAAGAGGGGGAGGATACACCCGATGAATAAGGTTCGCGTTTTCGAGCTTGCCAAAGAAATAGGGCTCTCGAGCAAAGAGCTCATGGCGAAACTCCAGGAACTCGGTTTTGCCATCACCTCCCATATGTCAACCCTTGAGGAAAAAGAGATCAAGCTAATTACGAAGAAATTCGGCTACATCCGAGTCGAGAAAAAGGTCGAGGCCAAGAAAGCCAGACCCGGTAAAGAACGAAAAGAAAAGAAAGAGGAAAAGGAAGCCGAGCGGATCATCGAAGAAAGAGCGGGCAAGAAGAAGGAAGAGCCGGCCCCAAAAGAAGAACCCTCGCCGCCGGCGCCGCCTGAAGCCCCCGCTCGAGAGGCCGCTGTAAGCGAGCCGCTCCCCGCTGCCGCCACCGCCGTAGCCGAACCGCCGATGGTCAAAGCGCCTGAAATAGTCGCGCCGGCAGCCAAAGTTGTTGAGGAGGAGGAGGAGGAGGAGGAGGAGGAGATAGAAGAAGAAGGTCCTCCGCCGATCACGGCGCCGCCGGAAGCGGAAACGGGCGCCCTGGAGGATGAGACCGAGCTGCTCCTGGAGGAAAAGCGGCGACTTGAATGGAGAACGCGACGACGCGACAAAAGAAAACGCAAGCGCGAACGCGAGAAAGAGCGCCTCAAGAAACTTGAAGAGCAAAAGGTTGTGGAACAAGCGCCGCCGTCCGAGCGGTTGCTGAGGAGAAAGGCGCGCGGTCCGCGAAGGCCCATCATCACCGTGGACGAGGTGATAACGGTCGATGAGTTGGCAAAGAACCTTAAGATCAAGGCGTCAGCCCTCATTCTCGAGCTCATGCAAATGAATATTATGGCGACGAAAAACCAGCCGCTCGAGCTCGAAGTGGTAACTCAAATAGCCGAGAAGTATGGCCACGACGTTCACGTGGCGACATCTATCGAGGAAACTCTTGAAGAAAGAGAGGAAGAAGAAGCGCCCGAGAACCTCAAGCCTCGCGCCCCGGTCGTTACCGTCATGGGACACGTTGACCACGGCAAAACGGCATTGCTTGACGCCATTCGCCAGACCCATGTAATGGAGAAGGAGGCCGGCGGAATCACACAGCACATCGGAGCATACGACGTCAAGCTCGAGAAAGGGCACGTGGTGTTTCTCGACACCCCCGGACACGAGGCGTTCACCGCAATGCGCGCTCACGGCGCTCAGGTGACCGACGTGGTTGTTCTTGTCGTCGCCGCCGACGACGGAATCATGCCCCAGACAGTCGAGGCGATAAACCATGCGCGCGCCGCAGGCGTTCCGATGGTAATCGCTCTCAACAAGATTGACAAACCTACCGCCAACGTGGACCGCGTAAAGCAGCAACTCGCAAAACTTGACCTGCTGCCGGAGGATTGGGGCGGCAAGACGATAACGGTGCCCGTTTCGGCAAAGTCCAAGACCGGAATCAAGGAACTCCTGGAGATGCTGCTCCTCGAGGCGGAACTCCTGGAGCTCAAGGCCAACCCGAGCAAACCCGCCCGTGGCATCGTTCTTGAGGCCGAACTCGACAGGGGCCGCGGCGCCGTAGCTACGGTTCTCGTTCAGGGCGGAACGCTTCACGTAGGGGATGCGTTTGTCGCGGGCTCACAATATGGCAAGGTGCGCGCGCTTCTGAACGACAAGGGCGAGGCCCTCACCGATGCCGGTCCGTCCATACCGGTGGAGGTTCTCGGTTTCACAGGGGTGCCGCAAGCGGGTGATGCCTTCATCACGGTCGAAGACGAGAAGAAGGCCAGGCAGATCGCCGATGTCCGCGCATTGAAACAGCGCCAAAAGGAAATGATACAGCGAAAGCGCATCACGCTTGAGGAATTGTACGAACAAATACAGGCGGGCGAGATCAAAGAACTCAACGTCATTGTCAAGGGCGACGTTCAGGGCTCGGTTGGGGCGCTGCAAGACTCCTTGCAGAAGCTTCCGACGGACAATGTCAAACTCAAGGTGATACACGCCGGAGTGGGCGGAATAAACGAATCCGACGTTATCCTCGCTTCCGCCTCGAACGCTCTCCTCCTGGGATTCAATGTCAGACCCGACGCCAAGGCGCGCGAGCTCGCGCAGCAGGAAGGAGTCGATTACAGGCTCTACCGGGTGATCTACGATGTGATAGACGACGTGAAAGCGGCAATGGAAGGACTGCTCGAACCGGAGAAGCGAGAAGTCTTTCTGGGCCGCTGTGAAATAATCAAGACTTTCAAGGTCGGGTCAGTCGGAGCGATTGCCGGCTGCCGGGTGGACGAAGGCGAAATCGTGAACAACCAGAAGATCAGACTTGTTCGCGATGGAATCATAATTTATGACGGCAAAATATCTTCTCTGAAGCGGTATAAGGATTTTGTCAAGAGCGCGCAGGCCGGGACAGAGTGTGGAATCGGTCTCGAGAACTACAACGACGCCAAGGTCGGCGACACGCTCGAGTGCTACCGCATCGAGGAGATTGCGCGAAAACTCTGATACATGTTTGTAGGCATTCTACAGATTGAGCTCCTCCTCAGGGGAAACACCTCGCTGAAGGGAAAGCGACAGATACTCAAGAGCGTCAAGGACAGGGTTCGCCACAAATTCAATGTTTCGATCGCCGAGATCGACAACAACGACCTCTGGCAACGCTCGACATTGGGCATTTGTTGCGTATCCAATGACAAGACGCATACAAATCGTATGCTTTCCGAAGTCGTCAATTTCATCGAGACCAACTCAGCGGCGGAACTCCTGGATTACAGTATCGAGATACTTTAGTGTCATTTCGCCGGCGTCAGCCTGACGAGGAGATTCTTCGCCTCGCCCGGAATGACGCGGGGGAAAACTTGATGGTGGATGATGACCTATGGAAAACAGGCAGAAGCGCCTCGGCGAATTAATAAAGCAGGAAATAAGCGAAATGATGCTGCGGGAAATCAAGGACCCGCGCATCGGTTTTGTCTCCATCACGTCGGTGGACATGACTGCCGATCTTCGTCACGCGAAGGTCTTTATCAGTGTCCTGGGGAGTGAAAGCGAAAGAAAATCGTCGCTGGCGGGGCTGCGAAGCGCGACGGGCTTCATCAGACGCGAGTTGGGACATCGATTGCGTTTGAAATACACGCCCGAGATCAGTATCACTTATGACAAGTCCATCGAGGAGGGTGTTCGCATCGTCGCGCTCATCGATTCAGTTACTAAAGAGAGAACCAGCTTGTCAGATGACGAATGAGATCAGTCACCTTCTCGAGATTATTGAAACGCATCGCAGCTTTCTCCTGCTTTCGCACGTCGACCCTGACGGCGATGCGATAGGCTCATTAATAGCGTTTGCGCTGCTAATCGAGAGGAAGGGCAAGAAAGCTGTCGCATATGATCAGGACGGAGTTCCGGAGATTTACCGTTTTCTTAAAGGCTGCGACCGGATAGTTTCCGTCATACCTCCTGCCGAGCATTTCGAGGTGGCCGTCTTTCTGGAGTGTCCCGACGTGAGACGCGCCGGTACGGCATGCTCGCCGTTCATCGAGAAGATTCCCCTCTGGGTTAACATAGACCATCACATGGAGAACTCACGGTTCGGACATCTCAATATCATCGATGAGAACCTGTCCGCGTTGGGCGAGACGCTCTTCGATCTGTACAGGGAATCGAAGGAGCCCATGGACTCGGCGGTCGCCGAAGCGCTCTATGCGGCCATCATGACGGACACCGGCTCATTCAAGTACATCAATACAACCCCCCGGGCGCACGAAATTTCCGCCCAGCTCATCAGGCTGGGCATTAATCCGTATCGCATGTACGAGGAAATATTTGAAACTCTGAGCAGGCCCGCCGCGCTCATTGCGGCGCGCGCCCACTCGACTCTTGAGATTGACAACGGGATATCGTGCATAACGATTACTCTTGACATGTTCAAGGAGACGGGCTCAACGGCGGACGACACTCAGGAGATCGTGAACCTGGGCAGGAATATCAAAGACGTGGAGGTCGCGCTCTTGTTCAGGGAGACGGCAAACGGAGTCAAGGTGAGCTTGCGCTCGAAGCACAATGTGAACGTCAATGAGATAGCCGTTAAATTCGGCGGAGGCGGCCACTTGAGGGCTGCCGGATGCACTATCGAGGCCGATATGAAACATGCGAAAGAAATGATATTCGCCGCCGTGAGAAAGGCCTTGCAGGAGGCATCGGGCCATGCGCGGCCAAATGAGCGCTGACAGTCAGACCGGCGGACTGCTGCTCGTCGATAAACCCGGCGGCATGACTTCGCATGACATTGTGGCCGGCATCCGGAGACATGTGCGCCCCCTCCGCGTCGGACACACGGGCACGCTTGATCCTCTGGCCACCGGCTTGTTGATCCTGTGTGTGGGCGAGGCCGTCAAGATCTCAGGATTCATTGAAAAAGAAGACAAGGTCTATCGCGGGGTGGCGCTCCTGGGCTTGCAGACGGACACGCAGGATGTTACGGGCAAAGTGACGGCCCGGACGGCCGTCGAAAACATCTCTGAGGAACAAGTCCGAAAGATCGCTTCCCGGTTCATCGGCGAAGTCGAGCAAAGGCCGCCCGCTTTCTCGGCGGTCAAGATTGGCGGAGTCCGCGCATACAAACTCGCCCGTAACTCGAAGCCGGTCGAAATGAAGACAAGGCGCGTTCGCATCACGCGATTCGACATCGAGCGCGTACGACTCCCGCGAGTTGACTTCGTGGTCGAATGCTCGAAAGGCACTTATATTCGCGCTCTTTGCAACGACCTGGGCGCGGCGCTCGGCGTCGGCGGATGTATGGAATCGTTGAGGCGTCTGTCAATCGGGCAATACACAGTGGATAACGCAAAGGCTTTCGCAGAACTCAACTCCAGAGAAGCTGTTATGCAGACTCTGTTGCCGGCTTCGGAAGCGCTGTCATATACGCCCGCCGTCGTTTGTGGCTCAGAGGACGCGCGGCTCATTGAGTGCGGAATGCCGGTCATTGTTTCGAATGACCTTGAACCCGTGAAGAACGGAGATTCACTCGCGCACGCGTTGGGACCCGACGGTGAGCTTCTGGCGGTGGGCAGACTCGTGAAGAAGGGCGAAACACTTTTGTTCCAACCTAAGAGGGTGCTGATGACCGGTCGGCGCCGATAAACAAGGCGGCCCGCGCAAAATCGAGAGCCACTCGTATGTTGATATTTACAAACGAAGACAAGAATATTCCCCAATTGCCGTCCATCTGTCTGACCCTTGGCATATTCGATGGAGTGCACCTGGGACATCAGAAGATTATCCGAAGAGTCGTCGAAAAAGCGGCTCATCTCGGAGGAAAAAGTTGTGTCGTCACATTCGACCCGCATCCACGCGAAGTGCTGAACCCTGACAGCGCGCCTGATCTTCTGACAACCACGGAGAAGAAGTCCAAACTAATTGAGGACCTCGGTGTCGACGCGCTTTGCCTGATAAAGTTCACCCGCGAATTCGCCGGCACCGAGGCGCACGAATTCGTCAGAAACTTCCTGGTCGGCGTCCTCCGCATGAAGGCGATCATCGTAGGATATGATTGGAGATTCGGGAAAGGCCGCAGAGGCGACATTCACCTGCTCAGAGAGATGAGCAAGGGGGCAGGCTGCGAGGTCGAACAAGTCAACGGAGTGGACGTGGACGGCACGGTAATCAGCAGCACGCTCATCCGCGAACTTGTGCTTGGCGGCGACCTCGAGCGAGTCGCGAGGTATCTTGGGCGCAGGTATTCTATCACCGGCGCTATCGTCGGCGGGTCCCGCCTCGGACGCGAGATAGGTTTTCCGACGGCCAACATAGCGCCTCACCATGAAGCTGTGCCGCCCAACGGCATTTATGCGGTTTGGGCCGAAGTGAGCGGAGTTCGGAAGCCTGGAACCCTCAATATAGGCATGAGGCCGACCGTATCGAACGAGAGGAAAAGGACAATCGAAGTCCACATCATGGATTTCTATCATGACATATATGACCGGGAGATAGAGATTACGTTCGTCGAGAAACTGCGGGACGAAAAAAAGTTCCCCTCTCTCGATGCGCTCGCTGAACAGATTAAGAAGGACGTTGAGCAAGCGAGGAGCATTCTGGTTGAACGGGGTAGTCACGTGTGATATAATTATCGCCGTTTGCACCCGTACGCCACGACTTTACGGAGCGAAGACTTGAGACAAATAATGGTCGCAGGAAACTGGAAGATGTATAAGCTCGCCGGCGAGGCGCGCGCTCTGGCATCCGACCTGAAGGCGAAGCTGGCAGGACATGATTCGGCTGTGAGCGTCGTCCTATGCCCGCCATTCACCGCTCTGGCCGCTGTTGCGGCTGCGATCGCGGGCACAAGGATGCTCCTCGGGGCGCAGAACATGCACTGGGAAGAGAAAGGCGCCTACACCGGAGAGGTTTCGCCCTCAATGCTGAAGGACGCGGGCTGCACCCATGTGATTATCGGTCATTCAGAACGGCGTCAGTATTTCGGAGAGACCGATGAAAACGTTAACAAGAAGACTCGCGCGGCGCTGGCGGCCGGTCTCAAACCCATTGTATGCGTCGGCGAGACCGAGCGCCAACGAGAGGAAAGGAAAACGGAAGCCGTGATCGTCGAACAGGTTCGCAAAGGTTTGGCAAACCTGACCGTGGAGAACATGGCTGACGTTACAATTGCTTATGAACCAGTCTGGGCAATCGGAACAGGCAAGAATGCGACTCCGAAACAGGCCCAGGAGGTCCATGCGTTGATTCGTGGATTGCTGACGGAAATTTTCGGCGAAAAAGTAGCATCGGCGCGTCTGATCCTTTACGGTGGCAGCGTCAAGCCGGATAACGCGCGCGAGCTTTTGGCAGAACCGGATATTGACGGCGCGCTCGTCGGCGGCGCCAGCCTGGACGCTGACTCTTTCGAGAAAATAGTCCGCGCAGGTATTGCCGTCACGCCCAACAAGGAATCGTAGTCAAGGAGAAAACACCGTATGACTTTGGTAGGTATTCTTCTGCTCATCATACACATCATTGCTTGCAGCGGGCTCATACTCATCGTTCTGTTACAAGCCGGAAAAGGCGCATCGCTGGGAGCGTCATTCGGAGGCGGCTCGAGTCAAACCGTGTTTGGAGCGCGGAGCGCGACTTTCATCGGGAGACTGACGTGGGTTCTTGCGGGAGCATTTATGGCGACTTCGCTTCTCTTGACGGTCATATCGCCCTGGGGCGGACGACAAGCCGGGACAGCATCCGGCATCCTGCATGAAGAACCGGTCACCCTGCCGCCAGTGGGATCGCCGTCGGGCGCGACGCAACCAACGGCTGGCGAGTGGCCGCAACAGACACAGCCTGCGGCAGCCTTGCCGGCGCAGCCGCCGACCGAGCCGGCGGGGACACTCGGGCAAGGGGAGAAGACGACCACGCCGAAGACGCCTGCAAAAAGCCAGCAGCAGTCAAAATCGAAGGCTTCTTCGCCGGCCAAACAGAAGCACCCCTGAGCTTGCTCACGGCACGACGGGAAAAGGACTCCTCCTCTTCCCTGCCTTGGTTCTTGTCCAATCCCAGAAAAAAGGTTCTTGGTTCCAAGTTCCTGGTTCCCGGCTAAATTCATCCAAGAAACCGAGTTTGACAGCGTGGCATTCTTTCATTCTCTCAAAGGTGAGAATGCGGGTGCATGTGCCGCGAGAGTCCGGCTTATTCGGGAATACGGTGCGGCATGGCCTATCCGGGAACACGACGCGGCACGGCCTATCCGGGAACACGACGCGGCATGGCTTATTCGGGGACACGACGCGGCTTATTCGGGGACACGATGTCGCATCGTGTCCCCGAATAAGCATACTGCACTCAGACTGAAGTCCGGAGCATTGGTTTTACAGCTTTCTGTAATCGAGGATCATTCCCATGGACGCCTTCATAATTCGCGGAAGTCGGGCCCTTAAGGGGAAAGTCAAGGTCCGGGGAGCGAAGAACGCCGTACTCCCCATCATGGCTGCCGCATTATTGACCGACGAACGTTGCACGATTGAAAATATTCCCACGCTGCGCGATATCGTCACCATGGGCAAGGTGCTCAAGCATCTGGGCATGGCGATAGAGGACAACGGCAACGGCGCGCTCGTGGTCGACAGCAGCGGACTAGCGAATCATATCGCCCCATACGAATTGGTGCGGACGATGCGCGCGTCGGTTCTGGTCATGGGACCGCTCCTGGCAAGACTTGGAAAAGCCAAGGTGGCCCTGCCGGGCGGCTGCGCCATCGGGCTCCGTCCGATAGATATCCACCTTAAAGGTCTTGAGGCGCTGGGCGCCAAGATAAAGATAGGCCGGGGTTACGTCGAGGTATCTGGCAAGAAGCTGCACGGCGCCGAAATCCGCCTCTCATATCCGAGTGTGGGCGCAACGGAAAACCTGATTATGGCGGCCGCGCTCGCCGGCGGGAAGACAGTCATCGATAATGCCGCGCGCGAACCCGAGATACAGGACCTGGCTAAATTCCTGCGGTCGCTCGGCGCAAAGATTGAGGGTGAAGGGACATCGAGGATTTCCATAGAAGGCGTGCAGCGCCTCGGCTCGGCGACGCACTGCGTGACGCCCGACAGAATAGAAGCCGGCACATACCTGGCCGCGGGCGCGATAACCGGCGGGCGTGTCACGGTCGAGGGTGTGGTCGAGGAACACTTGAAGCCGGTCTCCTTGAAACTTGCGGAGGCGGGGGTAAACATCGAGGTCGATGGGTCTTCAATAACCGCCTCGATACCCGGACGCATGCGTCCGTTGAATATCCGGACAATGCCTTATCCGGGTTTTCCGACGGATATGCAAGCGCAGTTCATGGCTTTGATGACCGTCACCCCCGGAATCAGCTCGATAACTGAAACGGTTTTTGAGAACCGGTTTATGCAAGTGGCCGAACTCAACCGGATGGGGGCCGACATCCGGATCGAACACAACACTGCGATCATTAACGGCGTCAATAACCTTTCGGGCGCCGAGGTGATGGCATCGGACCTGCGCGCCAGCGCCGCGCTCGTGCTCGCCGGCCTGGTCGCCCGCGGTGAAACCCATATCTCGCGGATTTATCATATCGACAGAGGATACGAGCAGATCGAGTGTAAGTTGAGAGACCTCGGGGCCGACATCGAACGGGTGAAAGAATAGGGAAGTTCGGAGAACCGGCGAAAAGAGGTTAGACAAGGCTCTGGTCTTAGTTATGATGAAGATAGTAGACACAGCGAAGACCTCTCCGTCCGAATTGGATGAATTGCTGTTTGGAGAGAGAGCGGAGGCGGAATCCTCCGGGATCGAACGCGCCGTCCGGGCAATCGTGGAATCGGTCCGCCGTGGAGGTGACCGTTCCGTGGCGCGTTTTACGAAGAGATTTGATGGGGTTGCACTCAGGCCGGCCGACTTCGAGGTTGGCGAGGCCGAAGTTCATCTCGCCCACAAGAGTCTTCCGTCGAAGTCGCTCAGCGCTCTCAGGAGAGCCCACGAAAGAATAGTCGCGTTCCATAGGAAGCGCCTGCGGCAAAGCTGGCTCAGCCGAAAGTCGAACGGAGCGCTCCTGGGCCAGCGGATTTCTCCAATTGAGCGAGTGGGCGTGTATTGTCCGGGCGGCAAGGCGTTCTATCCGTCTTCCGTGCTCATGAACATCGCCCCGGCGAAAGTGGCAGGCTGCCGTGAGATTATCATGGTGTCTCCGCCGTCGGGAGCCGGAGGAACGATACATCCTGCGCTCCTTGCCGCAGCCGCTATGGCAGGCGCAACGAGGATATTCAGGATCGGCGGGGCTCAAGCCGTTGCTGCGTTGGCGTACGGAACCGAAACGATTCCGAAAGTGGACAAGATCGTGGGACCAGGCAACGTCTATGTCACGCTTGCAAAACGTCTCGTCACAAGCGAGGTAGCGATAGACATGGAAGCGGGCCCCAGTGAAATCGTGATTCTTGCAGATTCCACTGCGAGCGCGCGGCTTGTGGCTGCGGACCTCCTTTCACAGGCGGAGCACGACGAAATGGCTGCATCTATTCTCGTGACGACGTCGCGAAAGCTCGTGCGCGAGACGTTGAGAGAAATCGAAATTCAGATGAAGGCTCTCGACCGGCGTACGATTATTCGCGAATCGCTCGGCCGGCGAGGGCTGGCAATCGTGGCGAAAGACATGGAAGAGGCAATCGACATTGTGAACCGGCGCGCGCCCGAACACCTGGAATTGCTTGTGCGCGACCCGGAACAGACGCTTGAGAAAATCCGTAATGCGGGCGTGGTCTTTCTGGGAGAGCAAACACCCAACGCGGTGGGAGATTATCTTGCCGGACCGAACCATGTGTTGCCCACGGGCGGACGGGCCCGGTTCTCGTCTCCATTGACTGCAGAGGATTTCAGAAAGGTCACCAACGTCATCCGGTACACCGATAAGGAATTGCAGTCGGATGGCGATGACATAGTCGCGATTGCGGAGCTCGAAGGTTTCACGGCTCATGCGAATGCAATAAAGGTAAGGCTTGAGAGATGAGTTACACGCGGAAACATCTGGCCACAGTGGAGGGCTATGTCCCGGGCGAGCAGCCAGCCGAGGGTGGTTTCATCAAGCTGAATACGAATGAGAATCCATACCCGCCCTCTCCACGAGTGTTTGAAGCCATACAGCAGGTGACCCCGGAGAGGATGCGTAAATACCCGGACCCTCTTTACCGGCGGCTCAGCGCAAAAATCGCGCAGGTGTACGGCGTCAAGCAGGAACAGGTTTTCATCGGTAACGGGTCGGATGAAGTCCTTAGCCTGCTTGTACGGACTTTCGTTGACCCTGACGAGAAGGTTGTCTACACGTATCCGTCCTACGTGCTGTACGAGACGCTTGCGCGCCTCAATGCCGTCGGATGCGAGGCGGTTGAGTTGGATGAGAACTTCGACCTCCCGAAAAGAGCATTCAGCGCCGGGGGTAAGCTATTGTTTGTGGGCAATCCGAATAATCCCACAGGGAGAGGCATTCCCGCAGACACAATGGGCAGGCTATGCCGTTCATTTCCCGGACTCGTGGCCACAGACGAGGCATACGCTGATTTCAGTAATAGCTCGTGCGTGTCCTTGCTGCGAGATTGTCAGAACCTGATGATTTTGCGAACGTTCTCTAAATCGTTCTCGCTCGCTTCGATCAGGGTCGGATTCGCGCTCGCAAGAGAAGAGCTTGTCGCCGACCTAATGAGAATGAAGGATTCGTATAACGTGAATCTCCTGAGCCAACTGGCGGCGGAAGCGGCCCTCTCGGACCTCGAGCACATGCGTGCAAACGTGCTTAAGATCGTCCGAACTCGCACTCTCCTGATCAGCGGACTGGCGGCGCTCGGGTTTGTCGTTTATCCGTCCGAATCCAATTTTGTCCTCGCAAAGTATCCGAACGGAAGCGCCCGCCCGCTCTATGAGGAATTGAAACGAAGGAAGATACTTGTGCGATATTTTCCGCTCAGGCGGCTTGAGGACTGTCTCAGGATCACCGTGGGAACGGACGGAGAAGTTGACGCGCTTCTGAAGGAGTTGCGGGACATTCTGAAGAAATAGGGACTCAGGCTTTTACGTCCAGATGCGAGCCTTTCTCTTCAGTTGGGGTATTCTGTTGATCTTCGGGTAAGTTTTTTTTGGCGGGCTCAGCCGCATTCTTTGTGCGTTCGGCGCGATTCCTTCTCTGCTGTTCCGCGGATCCTCGCGCATTTTCTTCACGATTGCGGCGGCTCACTTCATCGTGAATGATATTATAGTCGGTTTCTTCAGGATGTTGTTTGTGCTCGCGAACGGCCCGAAGGTACTGTATAGTCTCGGCATCGACGAGCCGGTTCCGCGTGTCGATATCCAGAAGATGTCTGGCTTCAATGGGTTTGGGCTGCATGTTCTTTACTCACACCTTTGTCCTGCCCATGCCCTGTCCTGTAACTTCTATCGGCACATTCTTGAGCAGGCTATAGTCATATTTTCTTCATCATAACTATTATATCCCAACCGGGAGGTATTGTAAATGATGGGAGAAGCCGAAAAAGTGGACAAATTTCTAGAACTAGCCATGGATGCCGCCACTTCCGCCGGAAGATTACTGCGTGAGGGAATCGACAAGATTGCATGGATAAAACACAAAGGCGAGATCAATCTGGTGACCGAGATGGATATCAAATCGGAAAAGCTCATCAAGGAGAAGATTCAAGAAGCGTATCCGGATCACCAGATACTTGCCGAAGAAAGTGATATCCCCCACGCCGGCGCGCGCTTCCGCTGGATTATCGATCCGCTCGACGGTACAACGAACTATGCGCACGGGTTCCCGGTTTTCTGTGTCTCGGTGGCCCTCGAGATCGAGGGAACAGTGGAACTCGGGACTGTTTACGACCCCATGCGTGACGAACTATTCACGGGGAGACGCGGCGGCGGCGCAATGTTGAACGGTGAGAGAATAAGCGTGTCGGACATCAGCGACCTTAACAATGCTCTTCTTGCGACGGGTTTTCCTTATGACCTTCGCGAGAGTGAAGCCAACAACGTGGACAACTGGAACGCGATGTTAGTGCGCGCACAGGCAATCAGGCGCGCCGGCTCCGCTGCTCTCGACCTGTGTTACACTGCAATGGGTCGATTCGACGGTTTTTGGGAACTGAAGCTGTTTCCGTGGGACGTTGCGGCCGGAGCGCTCATTGTACGGGAAGCAGGCGGAAAGGTGACGCACCTCGGGGGCGAGACGTTTAACATATACTCACGAGAAGTCGTTGCCACCAACGGCAACATTCACAGCGATATGATCGAGATACTTGCGAAGGGCAAACGCCCGTAGCATTGCTGCCGCTTACGATGCCAGAGGTTTCGTCATGAGGACATCGGGAAGTCGCTTCAAAGCGAGTTCGGGGGGACAGTTTACGGATGTGACCTTATGCAGCGGCAGCTTCAGGCTCCTGTTCCTGAGACGCATCACCTGATTCATTCTCGGGCAGTAGCATAAGTCGCCTTCGCTTATTTTCTGCGCGGGGTCGATGCGCAATTCCACGTGACAAGATTCCGCGGAGATGCCCGGGCATTCATACTTCTCGAGGTCAAGCCTAACGAAGTATTCTTTCTTCTTATCCCCCATTTTGGCACCCTCTTTCCGGTTATGTGAAACACTTGAACCGTCGATTTTCATCCTAAGACTGCCTTCGAAGAGTGTAACCGTTCTTCTATCGCTCACGCTAAATTCCCATTGTGAGGAGCTTGGGACTGATCTTCGCTTAATCTAAATTTTATCATCCTTTGCGGAGGGAGGCAATAGTCGGAGCGGATTCTACATAAACCGAACAGCAACAATCTATTAACGCGGATATCGATGTCCGTGTGGTATAATTCATCTCCACAAGAGCTCGGCGATATGTTCGCTTGTCATCCGGCGCAGTTTGCGGAAGGCATTATGGCCACGAGGCTTGTGAAACAACAAGGAAACGATGCTAAGTCTTTCATCTGTCGCCGACGGCACAATCGAGAAAAAATAGAAGAGGTGAATATTGTCTGAATTTTCCTCCGGTCATTCTTTCTTGCCAGGGAGAACCCAGCGCAGAGGGCATTTAGCCGCTCTCGGGCAGATGTTCGTTGTGACGCTGTTGTGGGCGTCGTCATTCCCGATTCACAAGCAACTGATGAGCGGAGGGCTGCCCCCGCTCTCATTGGCAGCGTACCGGTATTTCTCGGCGTCGATTATCTTGCTGGTGGCGCTCGGGTTTCAGCGACAGCGCAGGACGCAAGCCCCGGTTTTGCCGCGGCCCTCGCGGCCACGGCCCGGGAACTTTAACGAGTGGTTGATACTGTTGGGGATCGGGCTATTCACGTACGCGGCGCAGGGCGTGCACATCACCGCGCTCTCGTTGATTTCCGCCTCTGACTCCGGACTTGTCAGCATGACATCGATGCCGGTTGCGGTGGCGATACTCACTTCGATTGTAGAGAAGACCCCGCCCAGGCGAGCGCAATTGACGGGGCTTGGAATAATATTGGCGGGCATGTACGTATATTTCCACACCGCTCTGGCAGGCACAGAGGTGACGGGAATACTCTTAAACGTCTTGTCGTCTGCGATGTGGGCGGTCGGGATAATTCTAACGCATGTGGCCGTCAGCAAATTGAGAATGCCCTCTCTTAAGCTGACGATGGTTTCGATGGCGACGGGCAGCTCATTCCTGCTTCTGATAGCTCTCGTGCATGACCGGACGTATGTCCCCAGCCTGTCCCAAACGTTGTGGCTCGCATACCTCTCTCTGGTCAATACGGCTTTGGGCTTCGGATTGTACAACCACACCATGAAAATCTTGGGCGCCTTCGAGATTGCGGTTTTTCAGGACTCGATGGTTATCCAGATTGGCGTTCTCTCGGCAATCTTTCTGGGAGAGACGATCTCTTTCAGAATGACGATGGGAATGCTGACAGTGGTCATTGGGGTAGGCGTGGTGCAGTATTTCGCGCCGGAACGCCCATGAGCGGCAAGGCGAAAGGCGAATTCGCTTTAGGCGTGTTCGTAGACCACCTTTCCTCCGACGATGGTCATTTCTATCTTTGCCTCCGTTATTTGCTCCGGCGGAATCCCGGTAATGTCGTGGTCAAGGACTACAAGGTCGGCATACTTACCGGGTTCGATCGTGCCGACATTATTCTCGTCGAATGAGAAATGGGCCGCTTCCGAAGTATAAAGGCCCACAGCCTCAGTCGCAGAAAGCCTTTCCTCCGGTCCTATCTCTTTTCCGGAGCCGGTGAGTCGCAGAATTGCATCGCGTATTCCGGTAAGAGGAGAGGCCGGCGCGACAGGCGAATCGGACGCGCCGGCGAGTCTGATTCCGTGGTTGATCAACGAGCGATACGGATAGAGCCGATGACCGCGTTCGGGGCCGAAGGCCTCGAGGAAACCGTCGCCCAAATGCGAAAGGAACATCGGCTGGCTGGATACGAGGATGTTCATCTCTGCCGCGCGCCTTATCTGTTCCTCGGTGATGTTGCCACAGTGTTCGATTCGATGACGGAGTGGATTCGGGCTGCGGCGGCCGAGGACGTTTTCGAAGGCATCCAGCAGGATGCCGATGGCGGCGTCGCCCTGAGCGTGAACGGCTATCTGGTATCCCGCGTTATGGAATTTCTCCACCTTCGAGAACATATCTTCGCGCGCGCTCAAATAGATGCCGGTTTCGGCGCTGTTCTCGTAAGGTTGAGAAACGGCGGCAGTCCGATTGCTCATGCCGCCGTCCATGAACATCTTGATGGGACCAACCTTCACCATCGGCGTGCCATAGCCGCACGCAATCCCGGCGTCCAGGAGGGTCTGGGCGGCAAAGTCGATATTCATCGTGTAGATTCGCAGGTTCAGGCGGCCTAAGCGTTCCATTTCCTGATAGAGTTGTAAGCTCTGCGGGATGACGTACGCCTCGTGGAGCGCCGTTATTCCCGCCTGATTGTAATGGTTCACGGCTGTCTCGATGATGCCGACGCGCTGCTCGAGGGACCAGGTGAGAAAGTCACGGAGAAATAATCCGTTGACCTGATTCATGAGAGCCGATTCCTCGAGGATTCCGTTCGGCTCGCCGGTACGCGGGTCGTGTCTTATGGCGCCGCCGGGCGGATCAGGCGTGTCCTTGGTGTATCCGAAAAGATCGAGCGCGGGTGTGTTGGCCACTCCTGCATGTCCCGAAACCTGAATCAGGAGTATTGGGTGTTTGTCGCTGACTTCATCAAGGTCGGTTCGCGTCAGCGGGCGGTTCTCCTTGAGATAGTAATGAGCGTAGCCCCACCCTTTAACCCATTGACCGGCCGGCGTTCTGTCTGCTTCGGAGCGAAGCCTGTCTATGATGTCAGCAATGCAGGACACTCCCGAGGCTTGCCGGCAATCAACCGAACTGACCAGATATCCGTAGAATGACAGATGGTTGTGGGTATCAATAAAGCCGGGCAGGATGGTCTTTCCGCGCAGGTCTATAATGCGTGTGCCTGCCCCGGCCAGTCCTCTTATCTCATGGTCGGCGCCGACCTTGAATATCCTATCCCACTTGACCGCGAGGGCAGACTCACGGCGTGCGGCGGGGTCCATCGTAATGACATTCGCATTGACAAGAATCATGTCCATGAAATGACTCCTTAGTGGTCTGTTCCACAAATGCAATCACGTTTCTCACCAGAGCACGGGTGCAAGGGCGACCCACCGGGTCGCCCCTACGCAAGACGGGGGATACGTGACCGTATTTATGAAAACATATACTTACTCCAATATCTCGAGCAGGTCCAGCCTTTGTGCCTTGAATTTTACGATATCGCCCACCTTGAAGGCGGACACATCTCCATCCGGAATGACGTAGAGATCACCAACCCCGGCGTTGACGAGGAGATCATGGTCCCTCTCGTTGACCTCCAGGATTTTCGCAATCATGGTCACAGCGGAAGGCTCTTCGCTTACCGGGTCAGATTCGATGTCCAGCAGCCCCACCTTCCCTGACTCAAGCACTGCCACCTGTCCGTCGATGAAGGGGACACAAAGAATTATCTTCTTGTTCTTGCCCAGCCTCGATTCTGTGACGGCAAACCCCATGAAATCGAACAATCGGATGAGGGCTCCGTCACTAGTCCTCACTTCGACTGTCTGTTCATAGGACATTCCGTCAAGCTTGCAGCGGGACTTGAACGAAAGAATCTCTACTTCTGTGAAATGCGTATTGTCCAGGCGCATCGACTAAAGACCAGTTCACGGTTTACGGTTCCGAACCATGCGCAAGCGGTATCGTGTCACGGAACAAGCTCAAGGCTGTGCCAGAACCAGATGTGTGAAAAGTGGGGACACGATGCCGCATCGTGTCCCCACTTTTCTGCGGTAGGTCTCCGATACGACATCGGCGCCGAAAAACAACTTGACAAGATGTTTCTGGCACGCAACACTATCCCTCCAATGCTTTCATCAGGTCTTTCAAAAGGTCTTTGATTTCCTCTTTGGTTAAGGATAACTTGAGTTCGACGCCGCCGGGGTGATGAACGCTAAGCTCATAGCCGGTTTCATTTGATTGAATTCGCCAGCGTTTCCCTTGGGGGCGTTTTACCGGCTCGATGAGATGATATTTCGGGCCAAACTGACAAATCTGGATGAGTACCCCAAAGGTGTCTTTAGGGTGGATGAAGAGTTCCGACCAGAGCTCCGGGATTTCATTGAATCCGAAATATGGGACCTTGTTCTCTTCCAGTCGCCTTTTTGCCTCGTGAATATCTGCTGTTTCGAGGGTGATATGGTGGATGCCTCCCTCTCGCGTTTTCAAGAAATTCGCGAGGAAACTGGGTTCTCCGGAAGGTGTGATTAGTTCCATCCTGGACATATCGCCGAGCGTAAATATGTGCCACAGGTAATTCAGGTTCGAGTCTTCCATCGAGGCAACCGACACTGCGCCGAGCACTTTTTCCAGAAAGGCCTTTGCGGTTTCATAGTTCTTGACGGCGATCCCGACATGATCGATTCTGGCAATCATCGTCTTACTCTCCTAACCTGGTAGTCAGTTTCCTAAACCCTATGACGTATTCTGTAAGGGCGACCCACCGGGTCGCCCCTACGGAGTTGCACGGATACATCGCGGAGTTGCACGGATACGTCATCGTATTTGTGAAAATGAGCGCTTGGGGTCTTAGGTCACGGGTCTCGGGTTTCAAGTTTCAAGCTAAGTCAATCCTATTCGGGGACACCGTGCCGCGTGGTATCCCTGATCAGGCAGTATTTCTTTCACAAGCAACCTCGCGTGGTAGTGTCGGTTGTTCTTCGAGCATGAACACTGCGAACAACTGCGGAAGAGTATATCAGAAAAGAGGACGTATCAACCATAAAGCTCACTCAAAGCTGTGTATCATGGAGCCACCGGACTGGAGCGGGAGAGAAAAGAGGGCGTATCAACCACAAAGCTCACTCAAAGGATGTGCGACATGAATAGTGGTTCAGGCGGCACGGCGAGATTCCCGGTAGCCCTCGAACAGGTCGGATTCTATGCAGCAGCGAAGCGCAATGAGTGTGCGAGATAGAATTGGTCAAGGCCAAAGAATTCTAGTAGGGGCACGGCGCGCCGTGCCCCTACAAAAGCGCGGCAGACGCATTTCCAATCGCATTATGAATCTCTTGGCAGTAGTATTCGCCACCCTCAGAAAATACGACGCCAATGGAAGAAGCTATCATCAACCACCTTTCATGTTGCACACCCAAGTGCAATGCACGCATTGAACACGCGCAGGAAATAGTGTAGTATGTTTGAGACATCCGTCAAGAGCATCCCGGCAGACTGAGTCGAGACTTATCCTTCGGAGAGAGGGGGGGGGATTTGTCTCAGGATGCATCTCGATATTCATGGAAAATGGCCGAAGACATGGACAAATCTTGCTCAGGGTTATCAGAGAACATATCCCGATAGCGCTCGCCTATCTTGGCCTTGCGATCATATTCACATATCCGCAGATCACGGGCCTTACTACTTCGGTTCCGCAAAGTCCGTTAGGTCTCAGTTCCGATCCGTACCTTATGCTATGGAATGCGTGGTGGGCCAAAGAATCGCTCATTGACCTAAGAGCAAACCCTTTCTTCACCGACTATCTCTTTTATCCGAACGGCACAAGCCTGGCGTTTCACGAATTGACCCTTCTGAACGGGATTATCACCATTCCGTTCCAGGTCTTGCTTGACGGACCCCGCGGACTGATCCTTGGTTACAACATGGTTATCCTGCTCAGTTTTGTGCTCGCGGGCGTGGGCATGTTTGCTTTGATCAAGCACCTGATCGGGAGCGCGTCCGCCGCCTTTTTTGGTGGAGTGGCATTTGCTTTTTGTCCCTACCGCACGATGCACATTGTGCACATGGACCTTCTCAGCATGGGCTGGATACCGCTGTACATGCTCTCGCTAATCCGAACGTTTCGCGAAGAAGGTTATCTCAATCCCATTTGGGCCGGTCTTCTCTTTTGCGCCACATGGCTTTCGTGCAGTGTATATGCGTATTTTCTCTTACTCATGACAGGTCTCTTTGCAGTCTATGGCCTCCTTTTCAACCGAAAGGAAATGCAGCCGAAACATTTTATTCACCGATTCGCTCTGCTTGTCTTCTTGCTTGCAGTGGCTATTACTCCTCGCCTCATTGCCATGTTGAGGGCCGGCGGGGCAGTTGAACAGCCCGGAGAGGTGATTGATATTCTCTCCGCGAATTTGTTGGGTTACTTGATTCCCACGGAAAAGCACGCGCTCTATCGTTTTATCTTCGGACTCATTCGCGGCCATAGTTTCTACCTGACAGGGGTCCCCGGACACGCAACCTTCCTCACGTTTACCGTCATCGCACTCGCAGCAGTGGCCGTCGCGCGACTTCCACTGAGGACGACGGGGTTTTGGCTGGTCGTGTTTCTCGCGTCGGTTACGCTCTCGCTGGGACCCAGGCTGCACGTCTGGAGGTGGGCGACGTTGGTCCCGTTGCCATATGCGCTGCTGTACAAGTTTGCGCCCTTATTCAATGTTATTCGAACTCCATATCGGTTTGTCGTTCTCGCTGAAATCGGGATAGTCGTGCTTTCCTGCTATGGTCTCCGCTATCTCATTTTCGGGTCACGGAGAGCAGCGTCACAAGGAAGTATTGAAGGCAGGCAAACGGCGCGCGCAGGAACTCGCAGGAGTGTTATCGTCGGTGTCTTTACAGCGCTGCTCTGTATGGAGTTGTGGAATATTCCATTCCGGAAATACCCCATAACTGCGCCTCCGGTATACTCAGGGATTGGCAAGGAACACGGCTCTTTCGCCGTACTGGACTTGCCCGCCACACAATACCCTGAGTTGACACGCTCCATGTACTATCAGACATTGCATGAAAAGCCGATCCCCATCGGCGTGTTGTCTCGCACAAACCCGACGTTGAAGGACTTCGCCACAAACTTACTACCGAAGAGCGCGTCGCCCGGAGAGCTTCACGAAGAAGAGATTGAGAGATTAGAAGGGAATAGAATAAAATATCTCATATACCATAAGTATGACGATGATATGGACCACATCGATCCCATTGTCAAAGTGTTCTGAAAGCAGCGAGACTCCGGGATAGGGGTTTGGGGGTTTGGGGGTTTGGGGGTTTGAGAGTTTGAGAGTTTGGGAGTTTGAGGGTTTGAGGGTTTGATTGCGCATGTTTCATGCCGCATTTATCATGGACTCCCGCTTTCGCGGGAGTGACAAATGTGAAAGGTTCGGCGTGCGCAAGAACGATTGAAATATGTGTATTTTGCCATGAATCAGCGAACAAAACGATTATTGACGATAGGTCTTGTGACGCTCGGGGTACTTTGTTTTCTCGCAAACGCGGTGTACCAGATAGAGAAAGCAGGGAGAGGTTTGCCCAATCCCACTGCCCGAAGCGTTGACACATACAAAGGTTATCTGCCCTGTTTCACACTTATGAGAAAGACGGTTTTGGACGGCTTGCTTCCTCTGTGGGACCCCTATGCCGGAGTAGGCAACCCCTTGGCCGCAAATCTGGGGCTTGGGGTATTCTATCCATTCAATTGGCTGATATTCTTGTTGAATGTGCCACTTGCGATTCTGGCGGTGCAATTACTGGACGTTACCGTCGCTCTGGCAGGAATGGCGATCTACCTGCGGTATCTGAAGCTGGAGTGGCCGTCGGTCACTCTGGCTGCGGTGCTTTTTGGATATACAGTCCTGGCGGATAGTTTCGGTTTGGGTCTGGCATCGACTCTTTGCTGGGCTCCACTCATAATGTGGTCGATTCATCGGCTTTTCGATGCGCCATGTTTTTCAAGGTGCGTCCTGCTTGCGGTTTTTCTATGCCTTTGCTTTCTGGGAGGGTATGTTCACTATTTCTTCTATATATCTCTCACCGCTTGTATCTACGCCCTTGTAATAAATCTTTGTTCCTGGCCTGAGTATCGACTGAAGGGGGTCTTGTTCAGATTCAGCCTCGTTGGATTGGCATTCGCGCTGATGCTGGGGGCAGTCTCGGCTCAGTTCTTGCCGACCCTCGAGTTATCACTTCAATCTGTCCGTAAGGCGGCGGAAACCGTTGACGCCGGACAAGCGCATTGGTTTGGAGGATTCTCTCCTCTCGAGACATTGAAAGATTCCCTGAGCAAGTCGCCGCCTGACAATCGCCTTATCATGCCCTACTTCGGCAGCGCGGCTCTCTTGATCCCGTTTGCACTCGGTTCCAGAGATCGCAAGCGTGTTGCTTTCGCTCATCTGGTTGCTTTGGGATATGCGGTCCTCTTCGTCTTGTCGAAAGAAGTTCCGTGGCTAAGCATCATGGGAAGAATCCCTCTTGCCGATTCCTTTCGATGGCACATACGGTTCATCGCAGTGAGTCATTTCATGATTGCCGCGCTTGCGGGTATTGGTTTCTCAGTTTTACTCAACAGAGGCGCGTTTCGAGCAATGCGTCCCGGAACAGGCAGAATGGATTGGTTTCCGGTGGCAACGGTTCTATATGCTCTTGGCGTGTCGTGGCTCGCTTATTCGAGTATCAAAGGAACCGGGCCCGCGCCGGCTTCTTTATTTTCCTCAGCGCCGGAGAGACTGGGATCGGGATCGATCGTCTATTATATTGCTCTCACGATATGCGTGGCAGTGATATTGACTGTTTTTCTGAACCGCTCCGATTTTCCGCCGCAGGCTCGTAAAGCAGGCCTCATGATAGCAGTGTGTTTGGCGCTGCTGGGTTTCCTGTTCCGCGACAAGTGGCCCACTGCGGGTCTGTTCATGCTTGTCGTGACTGCTGTCTTTGCAGTTTCTCTTTTCTCGTCGGACCCTTCCTCACCCATGAGGAAGGCAGGCGCGTGGGCGCTTGTGGCGCTAATCCTGGTGGACGTAGCCCCTTACAGGAATTGCAGAACGACGGTTCCCGCCACCACCGGCACATACGCTCCGGAGTTGGTCAGGCGACAAGTGGGGTGGATCAAAGAGAATGCCGGCCACGATCGGGTTCTCCTGACTTCAATAACCCATAACTTTGATGGTTTGAATGTGAATGCAGGGACGATGTATCAGTTTTTCAGCATAAACAGCTACTATGCTTTTACCTTGAATCGCTGGAAGAAGTTTCTTGAATTCGCGATAGGGCCCAAAGAGTTCGAGGAAGGCACTCATTACCTGGGATTCTATGGCGAGATTGACCATAGACTCAGGGCTCCGGCGCTCAACCAACCGGAGATGTTCGGTCTGGTCTCCTGGCGTTATTTTGTAGCTCACTATATGCTCGATGAAGCCGGTTACCGAGGAGCGTGGCGACTAAAGTACGTGAGCAGTGACAAAGAGCCGAAATTCTATGTCTATGAGAATCAATTCGCTCTTCCACGGGCTTACGTCGTGGGCAGTTATATAATTGCGCCAGATGATGAGGACAGCATTCTGGGCACAATCCGGAACGTCTTGCCTCATTTGGCTCAGTCGGTTGTGCTTGAAGGCGGCCGGCCCTCGTTTGCGGCAGTTACCACATCCACAAGACCGGGTGTGGCGGCTATCGTCAGATACGAAGCAAACGAAGTCGAGTTGCGCGTGGAAGCGAAGGAGCCCTCGCTTGTCATCTTGACTGATTGTTACTATCCGGGCTGGGCGGCCTACGTAGACGGCGTAAGAAGGCCCATTTGGCGGGCCAACTACCTATTCCGGGCCGTCGAGACGCCTTCCGGCGCGCATACCGTGCTGTTCAAATATCGCCCAGTCAGTGTACAATGGGGGGCGTCGCTTTCCGTAGCAGCCATTGGTGTTGTTCTTGCGGGCCTTTTGGTGGAACGACGTTACAAGGCGAGATGAGCCTGTCCCGTAATTCTGTAGCGGCGATTTATTCGCTCGCGCTGCGCAGAGAGAGGCCGAAGAGATTGTGCGAATAAATTCGCGCATACAGCGGTCCGGTGCAAAGATCGAACCGCTCGACGGCAATTGACGAAATAATACAAATGAACATTCTTATCGTTTCGCAAAATATTGCTCTTGGCGGCGCGCAACGTGTGGTCATACATTTGTCCGACTATCTGAACAGACATGGACACAATGCGTGGATATTGACGCCGCACCTTGACCTCGAGGACATGCCACAAATAGCCCAAAGACAGAAATACATTGAATGCCCGTACCCGATTCTCAACAAGGTCGGCTACGAATACAAGATGCGAGGGAACATTTTCTCCCTGGCGCATAACATTATTCGCATACGGAAGCGCCTGAAGCAGGTATTGAAAGATTACAGAATCGATTTGATCAGCGCGCATAATCCGCCGTCGAACTGGATTTCCAGTTTCTGCCCTGTCCCTGTGGTCTGGTCGTGCAATGAACCGGTGTCGCTCTGCTTTTCCCGAAGGAAACCAGACTATTTCCCTCTGAGCGCCGAGCCGCCGAGGCTCTCCAGTCACATCTTGCAGAGAATCTATGAATCCGTCGACTATGCGCTGTGCCGATGGGGGATTGATCACATTGTCGTGTTGTCACGGTACACGCAGAGAGGGGTTCGGAACATCTATAACCGCGAAGCGGAGGTCTGTCGCGTGGGCGTTGACGTGGAGCCCTTCCAAAGGGGTGATGGGCAATCCGTTCGGAAACAGTATCGTTGTGAGAATTCCTTCCTGCTGCTCCAGGTTGGACACTTCAAGCCGGAGAAGAACCAGCAGGTGTCAGTGAAAGCCTTGTATTCACTGAAAGACAAGATTCCGGACGTCCGGCTCATGTTCGTGGGAGGCGGCGCGCTCGAAGAGCAGACCCGGCAGACGGTCGATGCGTTGGGGTTGAGTGAGAGAGTAATTTTCGCCGGTCGCGTGCCCGACGACCATCTGCCCGACTACTATGCCGCATGCGACCTTGTAGTCTTTCCGGCAGTCAGGCAATCGTGGGGGTTGACTCCGTTTGAAGCGCTGGCGGCGGGCAAGTTGTCGATCATCTCGAGTGACTGCGGGGCCGGCGAAGCCCTGAGCGACGAAGACATAGGCTTTGTCTGCGATCCGACACCCGAGGCTATGGCCCAAAAGCTTCTGGAAATATATAATACCGGGAGATCACTCAATGGGATGGTAGATAGAGGGCAAAGATACATAAAACAAGAACTCAGCTACGAAGCCTATGGAAAGCGGATGACACATTTGTTCGAGAGCATAGTAGCCGGAGTCCGGGAACCAAGGTCGAAGGTCTAAAGGCGAAAGACGAAGGTCCGGGGAAGAAAGACAAAAGACCGGCGAGCGGAATTGGAGAGCGAGATTGCCTCGCTTCGCTCACAAGGAATGCCTTCCGAGAATCAGGGCGGAGAATCGACAGATTGAACCAGAGCGTTGCAATGAAGAAGGATTATCTCTATCCTTTCCTTCTCAAGTATTCGCTGCTGCCTTCACTCGGTTTGTGGCGCGCAGAGGAAGCGCGACTGTTTGGTGAACTCGAACTGAAGGAGCCGGTCCTGGACCTCGGCTGCGGGAACGGATTCTTCGCCGCAACTGCATTGGATAGACAGGTGGAGGCCGGCTGCGACAGGGACTTTTCGCAGGTGAACCGCGCAAAGCTGTCAGAAGCATATCGATTCGCGCTTGTCGCAGATATTGCGAATCTTCCGTTCAAAAATGGGACCTTCACGACTATAATCTGCAATTGCGTCATGGAACACATTCAGCACGTCGAGCAGGTTTTGCACGAGATATCTCGCATTTTGGCGCCTCAAGGAGCATTTGTTTTCACAGCGCCGAGCGAGAGATTCAACGAATGGTTCTATCTCTCCTTTTTGCTGCGGAAGTTGAGGCTTGGCGGGTTGGCCGATAATCAAATCCAGAGGTATAACCGATTTCAGTTCCATTATAACATCTGGCCGGTTCATCGTTGGTCGGATGAGCTTGCGAAGGCGGGGTTAGTGTTGGACGAGTACAGATATTACAGCCCGCGGGCTGTTGCTTTCGTTTTTTCTGCGCTCGATGACATCCAACATGCGATTGCCGGCATGTTTCGCCGAAAACTCACAAGCAGCGAGGCGCTTGCGACGCGAGCGGGTAGACAATCGGACGTCGGCTTTTTCCGGGACATTCTAGCGCAATTTTGGTGGCTCTTATTGATGCCTTTTCACAGGATGGGATTGTCGCGTAATGGCGAGGGCGCCGGCGTGCTCGTCCGTGCCAGGAAGACTATGGCCTGATATGCGGGAAAGAACATTGAAATCGGTGGACCCATCGCTTTATGACCGAGAGTATTTCCTTTCTCACTGCGAGGGATACAAACAGTTCCTTGAAGGCCGTATTTCACCCAGACTGAAGAAGGCGGTGGATTTCCTTTCCCCGGGACAGAAACTCACGATTCTCGACGTTGGCTGCGGACGGGGAGAAGTGGCCCAGTACCTGGTCCGGCAAGGGCACAAGTGCGAAGGGATCGATTATTCAAGGGACGCCGTCGGGATTGCCGCTGAATCAGCCAAACAAAGGCTCTCCGACGAGCAGTTGAGTAACTGCCGCTTCCGTTTCATGGACGCAAAGGCAATGGATTTCGCCGACGACAGCTTCGATGCGGCGCTGATGCTGGACGTCGTCGAACACCTCTATCCGTGGGAATTGGACCAAGTGCTGCGAGAGGTGAAGAGAACTTTGAGGCCGGGAGGCAGGCTGCTGATCCATACGGTTCCGAACAAGTGGATCATCAAACCGGCGCGACTGGCGATGAAGGTTCTCGGGATTCCTACGGAGACGGACCGTCACGTGAACGAGCAAAGCGTCTTTTCGTTGAGAAAGGCTGTGCGCCCTCATTTCTCCGGCAATGTCTGGATCGAGAAAGAAAGAGGGTTCTGGTCTTTCTGGGCCGTGTCGTCAGATCGACTTCCTAATCGAGGCCTCGGCATCATGCTTCGCGCTCTCGATTTCTTGTTGGATAACAGAATCGTTGCGCCTATTGTTGAAGCGCCCCCATTGGTATTCTTTCTCGGTACCGACATATGGGGTGATCTCACGGTCGGAAAGTAGAAAAGGGAATGCACAAGAGAATTCTCCTGATCAATCCGCGGATCGGGTCAACCAAGAGCTTGACGCCTCATCTTGGTCTGGCGGTATTGGCCAGGCAAATCGAAAGAACCGGCCATTCCGTTGTGACGCTGGACTACTCCGCCGAAGACTCGACGCCGCCGTTGGAGAAGTGTTTGCGGGAGTATGGTCCCGTCCTTGTCGGCATTAGCGCCCTTACTCCCGGCGCCGATGTCGTGAGGGAGATAGTAGCCCAAGTGTCGCAGTGGAAGGAAGACACAGTAATAGCCGTAGGCGGACCTCACGCAACGCTGTATCCCGAAGACCTCATATCTGTCGCCCATTTGAGTTATATTGTTCAGGGCGAGGCGGAAGAAAAAATCGCCGAAATAGTGGAATCGGCCACTTTACAGGTGTCACCACAGATCATACCTTGCGGCCGGCCGTCGATTCATGATTTCCCTGCGCCCGCGTTTCACTCGTTTCATAACTATCAAAACATCGCCGTCTATCCTCTGCTGACGAGCAAGGGCTGTCCGTTCAATTGTTCTTTTTGTTCAATCCGCCATATTAGTTCCAGAGTGTGGAGAGCACGCAGCGTCGAGAACTGCATGGCAGAGATACGCGAGGCAAGGAAGCATCTGCCCCGTCTTCGCCACGTGCGCGTGATCGACGATGAGCCGGCAGTCGACCGTGACCGGTTTCACGAGTTTCTGACGCGGTTTGCGCAAGAGCGTAACGGTCTTAGCCTGGAGATTGTGAATCTTAGGGCAAAGGACGTCTCTGAAGAGACCCTCGAGATGATGAAGGAAGCGGGCGTTTTTGAAGTATGTTTCGGGGTGGAACATGGACATCCGTTTGTATTCAAGGAAATCGACAAAGGCGAGAGCCTGGAAGATATCGCCCGGGCAGCCGAACTGGTGAAGCGGAGCGGGTTATTCCTCCGATGCTGTTTTATTGTTGGACTTCCTTACGATTCCTATGAGAGAATGATGGAGTCGATACGATTCGCCAAGAGGATCAGGGCTGATTTTTTCCATTGGAATTCATTCATTCCTCTAAAGGGCACTCGAGCGTCAGAGTGGTTTTCCGCAAACGGACGGGCTCTGGCGACTAAAGAGAGATTCTCGCTTCCGGGTTCCGGAGGTTTCTTTGTCCCGGAGCCCTCTGTTGAGACGAACGAATTCAGCCGGGAAGAACACAAGAAGGCCTATGTTCTTGCAGTTCTTGAAACCGACAGTTACATTTTGACGCCGCGCGGACTTGTGGATATTGTGCGCGTGATGTTCAGGTACGATTTGCAGGGGGCGGGGCTCAGGTCTCTTCTGCGCCAGCCCAAATGCGTGTACAAACACGCGCTTCGATTTCACAAAGCCGGCCTGCTCTCATACTACGTGCGGAGATACCTGCGGGACGGCCTGGTGTCTGTCAGAGCAAGAAGAACATCCGGATAGAAAGCGCATTCATGACCAAGAATCCTGCGGCAATGAAGTTATTCCTGGAAGTATATTTATTTGCACTTGGGGCGATAACGGGCAGTTTTCTGAACGTATGTATCCTTCGCCTGCCCGAAGGGAAGTCTCTCGTCTGGCCGGGCTCACATTGCCCGAAGTGCGAGAAGCCCATCAGATGGTTTGACAATATTCCGATCATCAGCTTCATAATTCTCAGGGGGAGATGCAGACGTTGCGGCTCATCCATTTCATGGCAGTATCCAGCGGTCGAACTGCTCACGGCTTGTTTCTTCGTGTTGCTGATGCAGCGGTTCACGAATTTCGTCGCGCTCGCGATATATTTGTTGTTCACAAGTTCTCTGATTGTTGTCACTTTCATAGACCTCAAGCATTACATAATTCCCGACGAAATATCTATCCCGGGTGTTTTCGTGGGATTGGCGGTCAGCCTGCTTCCTGCGCGCATTGCGGGCGGCCAACTTGTGAGCAGCTCGTTCCTTGACTCACTCATCGGCTGTATCACGGGAGGCGGAATACTATTCCTCGTGGCCGAATTCTCGCTGATCTTCTTGAAAAAAGAAGGTATGGGCGGGGGAGATGTCAAACTGCTCGCAATGATCGGGGCATTCCTGGGCTGGAAACTCGTCCTCATGACGATTATTGTCGGCTCAGTGATGGGGGCGGCGGTGGGGGTTGCGCTCATCCTGCTGCGGCTTAAGACCAGAGCCGACTACATTCCGTTCGGGCCTTATCTTGCGCTGGGGGCCATTCTGGCAGTCATATGCGGCGAGCAGTTGCTGGCGCTTTATCTGGCATTCGGCGAAAGCTTGAATTCGTTTCCCTAGGACCCGGGTAAATTAGTGCACGGCCTTTCCGTCCGTCCAATACTTTTCGCGCAATACCTTCTTCAAGACCTTGCCACTCGGATTACGCGGCAACTCCCTGACGAATTCGATGGACTTGGGTTTTTTGAAGGGCGCCATGTTCTGCTTACAGTAATCGGCGATTTCTTCCGCAGTGGCTTCACAGTCGGCCTTCAGCATTATGAACGCCTTCAGGCTCTCGCCCCACTGCTCGTCGGGAATGCCGATGACGGCTGAATCAAATATTTTCGGGTGATGATTAAGGACAATCTCGATTTCGGCCGGATATATATTGACTCCGCCGCTGATAACCATGTCCTTCTTGCGGTCAACGATGTAGTAGTAGCCCTCTTCGTCCATGAAGGCCATGTCTCCCACCGACATGAAGCCGTTGTGGAAGGATTCGTCCGTAGCCTTCTTGTTCCGGTAGTATCCATCCACGAGCATGCTGTTTTTCGCGAACAGTTCGCCGACCTCGCCGGGTTTGACCGGATTACGGTTTTCATCGAGGAGAACGAGTTCGTTCCCATCGAGCGGCTTGCCGCATGAACCGGGTCTTCTGAGTTGCTCTTCCGGCCTCAAAACTGTGTTTATGCCCAATTCAGTAGAGCCATAGAATTCAAAAAGACAATCGTTTCCGAAAAGCTCGACGACTCCTCTTTTCGTGCTGATGTGAAACGGCGCGCCGCCGACAACAATGGTGCGCATCGAACCGACATCATATTTTTTCTTCACGTCGGCGGGCAGGTTCACCACCATATTCAGCATTGTCGGCACCATGAATGTGCTGGTAATCTTCTCTGATTCGATCACTTTGAGAAAATGCTCGGGGTCGAATTTTTCCATGATATATACAGAGGCGCCCAGTATCGTGTGAAGGCCCGCGAAAACGGGGGGCGCAGTGTGATAGAGAGGGCAAGTGACGACATGGTAGTCGTACGAGGTGATTCGGAAATTCGAAACGAGGCCCATGATAAGCTGGAGGTCGCGTGGCTTGTTTCCTCGATAGGCCCCTTTGGGGAGGCCGGTCGTTCCGGAGGTGTAATTGATTGCGGAACTCGACTCCTCCGGGTCCGTTTCCGGGTCTACATCCGACGCTGACTCTATCCGCTCTTCCAACTGCTCAGCCCACGGGAGTGTTCCACCACACACTAGAATCCGGTCGGGTGTGACCCTTTCAAAGTTGCCGAGCGCAGGCTCTATGACGTCGTTGAACTCTGCGCCCATCACCAACGCCGCAGACTGAGAGTTGTTAATAATGTATTCAATCTCCTTGCTTTTCAGTCTGTAACCGATAGGGACTACACTCGCCTTCAGTTTGCCGACTGCAAAAGCGATTGCGAATCCTTCGACGCGATTGTGCATGAGCACTGCGACGCGGTCGCCGCGCCCGATTCCGATTCCGGCGAGGACGTTGGCTATCCGGTTGGTCAACAGATGGAACTCTTTGAAGGAATACTTGCGCCTCGAGTCGGCCATTGCCTGTTTCGCGGGAGTTTCCCGGGCATAATACGCCAGCGTGAATGGAATCGGCTGTTGCTGACCGACATTTGTCGCAGATGAATCATGCATCTCGTGCCTCCGTCTGCTACCCCGGGGTAGAGCTTTATAGAATTGCCGTAATCTTGCATTCCTCTCTATCGGTCTGAAGCAGCTTAAGGTTCTCGGGAACTTCGTCAAGCCGAATCCTTTTTGTTACGAGCCGGGTCATGTCCATTCCGGTAGCCATGGCGCTGATTACCCGTGGGAACGTACCGTGACCGGAATGTCCCTGAGCGCCGACGATTGACGCGCGCCTCACCTGGAAGACTTCACCGGTGACCGGTATTTTCGCGTCCGCCCTGGCCACAATGACTACCGTGCTGTTAAGGGTGCGGCCACGCCAGATGGCGTCTTCTATTCCGGGCCACACAATGGCAGGCAAGCCCGTCGCTTCAAGATAGAGGCTGGCGCCCATTCCGTCGGTGAGCTCGAGCAGCTTTTCGGCAAAACTTTCTTTCGAGGGGTCTATCGTGGCGGTCGCGCCCATTTTCTTTGCCAGCTTAGCGCGGCTTTTTGACGGCTCCGACAAGATGACGTGGGCCGCGCCCGAACGGCGAAGAATCGCGACTGCGGCAAGACCTATCGGCCCGCCGCCCAAAATGGCGACGTTATCCCCCGCCCTGATTCCCCCGCCCCGTTCTATCACGGCATTGTACGCAACGGAGGTCGGCTCGACAAGGCTGCCCGCCACAAAGAGGTCATCTCCCGAATAGTTAGCGCGGAGCGGCTCCAGACTCCAACAGTATTTTGCTTTCAACTTCACATATGGAGCAAAAGCGCCATCGCATGAGAATCCGATTTCTTCAAGCGCCTCGCAGTGGTTGGGATATCCATCGGCACAAGGACGGCAGCGGCCGCACCAGAACATCTCCTCTGCGCACACGGGCGCTCCGGCCTTGTATCTCTTGTTTGTCCGCTTATCGAATGCAAACTTTCCGGCTTCGACAATGACGCCTCCAAACTCATGTCCGAGCGTGGCCGGAAACGCTGTCAGACCGGGATAAAAGATGTAGCCGTCCGAGTCCTCCTGGGCCATATGCACGTCGCTTCCGCATATTCCGCAGGCCTTGACCTCTATAAGAACTTCGTCATCGGCGATTTTGGGCCGTGGCAATTCCTCGACCGTGACCCGTGGGTTGCGCCATACTTTGCTGCCGAGATAAGTGAGCTTACCATCGACATCCTTGGCGCCAAGCACAAAGTCTTTCTTGGGCGCCCAATCCGCTTTGAGTCTGACTGCCTTCATTTTCATTTCCTCACTCGTTAGGGTCCACCAAAACCTTTATCGCCTCGCCCCTGCGCATTGCGTCCACACCCTTATGAATCTCTCTCAATTTGAACCGGTGAGTCACGAGACTCTTCAGATTGAGCCGGCCACTCTCGAGGAGAGAAACCGTTGCGGGGAACGTGGCATTCGCGATAAAGCTGCCGATAATCTCTATTTCATTGCGCGTAATGTCGTTCTGCCGTATCTCGGCCATAGCTCTGCTGTTCATCCCGAAGAGAAGCACTCTGCCACCCTTGCGGGCCGATGCGACGGCTTCCTTCATCAGGGCGCCTACCGCGTCGATCACAATATCCGCGCCGACACCGGTCCTGGCCCGGACGATTTCCTCAAGCTGTGTATCACCCCGGCTAATGACCTCAGTGGCGCCCATCTTCCGCGCCATGCGAGCACGTTTGGAATTGGGTTCGCTTACAAGTATTTCCTTCAGTCCCGCCATACGAAGGATGCTTACGAAATACAGGCCGATGGGGCCCGCTCCAAGCACCAGCGCAGACTCGCCGGGCAAAGGCTTCAGCTTCCGGATTCCGTTCAGCACGCACGACAGCGGCTCCGCAAATATCGCTTCCTCGAGAGGAGTCTCTTTCGAGATGGCAAAAAGGGCGTCGCACGGCGCGAGATTGTATTCCGCGAATCCGCCATCGATGAAAATCCCGAGCGTGGTCATGTTCTCACACATGTTTGGCAGCGCTTTTCGACAGTAAGCACAGAAGCCGCACGCGAGATTCGGATTGACAACCACCCTATCGCCTTTCTTGAGATGGGTCACGCCGTTGCCTGCGTCGATAACCTCTCCGACGTATTCATGGCCCAGAATTGTCGCCGCATTCGCAGGATGTCCGGGCGGAACCGAAAGGATGTGAACGTCCGTTCCACAGACGCTTGCGACCTCGATTCTCAGTAAGACGTCTTTCTCACGGCTAACTGCGGGGACGGGTTTCTTGCGCAACTGCAACACGCCATTGCCCTCAAAGACTGCGGCCACCATTTGTTTTTTCATGCTTGTCTTCCTTCTGCCCGGAGAAAACGCCTGATCTTGAGATTATTCCGCAATTGCGCGTTTGTTTCAGGCTTCTTTGTCCCCAAACGACCCGAATTATACTTCAAGGGAACAGCGGTGTCAAACGGGCGCCACCAGCCGTAACCATGTGTAATTGTGAGCAGACACTCCCGACCGAATAGAAGTTGCACGTGAAAGAAACGGAGGCGGGTTGATAGAGAAAACTCTTCAATGCTATAATCGCGCGCATGAGTTCAGGACAGCCGCCTCAAGATGGAGCGGGAACACCATGCGCATAGAGCGTCGAGATCTCGTCGTTTCGGCGTTTCTCGCAGTCCTCGTTCTTGCTTTCTTTCACAATGCCCTTTTGCGAGGAGAGCAGTTTTACGCGGGGGACACGTATAGGTTCTTCTATCCGCTGAAAAGAATGGCTGCGGACCTCGTGCGCAGCGGCGAAGCTCCCTTATGGAATCCGCTGGTTCACAGCGGCGCGCCGCTTCATGCAGCCCTCCAGTCGGCGGTTTTCTATCCTTTCTCGGTCCTGTTCTATTTCTTTCCTTTCGACTTTGCGTTCAAATGGTATATCGCCTTGCACGTGCTGCTAGCTGCCCTAGCGACCTATTTTCTCATGCGTCGATGGCAATTGGACCGCCTCCCTGCTTTTGCGGCAGCCATAACCTATGCGTTCAGCGGATACCTGATTTCATTCATCGACGGTCTCAACATTTTTTCCTCAATTGCATGGCTTCCGCTTGTGTTTGCAGCCTTCGAGAGCGCGGTGGAACAATCCGGAGTCGCATCTGTTTCGCTTGCGTCACTTGCGGTGGCGGCCCAAACTCTGGCGGGAGACCCCGTGAGCGGCTACTGCACGTTCTTGATATGCGGCGCATATTGGCTGATTCTGATAGGGGTCTCCGCCTTCAGTCACAGGCCGCGCGCGGAAACCTCCATCAAGTTCTCAGTCTTGCCGATGATAGCAATCCTGGCTTTTTTTCTCTCTTATGTCCAGATCGGCCCCTCACAAGAATTTGCTCAGAATTCCACACGGTCGGTGGCGATAAGCTATGACAGCGCCACACAATACTCACTTGCGCCACAGCGCCTGCTCACGCTGATTGCGCCGTACCTGTTCGGGAATCCCATAGAAAACGTCGCCGATTGGGGCCGGATTTTTTCCCCTCGCTTTCCGTTGGAGCGCACTCTGTACGTCGGCGCCATGCCGCTTGCGCTCATGATGATTGCGGTAGCCGCTTTCAGGGAGAGACGCGTCTATTTTTTTGCCGGCGTCTTCGTTGTGAGCCTTTTGCTGTCATTAGGCAGGAACACACCCATATATCATATTCCATACCGCATCCTGCCCGTATTCGCCATGTTTCGGTATCCGGTGAAGTTTTTCTTTGCGACTACATTCGCTACGTCGGTGCTTTGCGGATACGGTCTGCAATATCTGACGGAGGGAAACGCCGGCGGAACCCATCGGCTGAGAGCATCAGCGGAGATATTTACGAAGCGTTTCTCGGCCTTTCTTGCAGCAACAGCCGTCACATGGCTTGTGTTTGCGGCATGTGACAGGTTTCTGGTAGATGTGACGGGCGGTCTCTTATTAAGGTTTTCCTCTGTAGACGCTCAATTCACTCACCAGTTTATTCCCTACATGAAAAAGCAAGCATTTCAAGCGGCCGTCGTATTTGCGCTCCTTGGCGCGGGCCTCCGGGCATACAAGAAAGGGTTCTTTTCGCGGAATTTCTTCAAAATCTTCGTCGCGGCTTTTCTTATTCTGGATTTGTTGCCCGTAAGCTACCGCGCAATGGACACGACACATGAATCGTTCTACTCCGCTCCACGTATTGACTCGACGCTGCGGGCCGATGGCGAAATGTTCCGACTCTATCGAACTCCTATCGATATGGAACAGCATCTGGATAACCTTCCGATAAGGACGGCAGCGGACTATTACCTGTGGAACCGGGAAATTCTGTCACCGAATTTCGGAACGCTTTTCGGATACGCCTACACCGACGGGTACGACAGCGCAAATCTGCTCTGGCATAACCTGTTTCTCAGGTTTGTTGAAGGGTCGCCTCCGCTTGTCAGACCCCGCTTGCTCGGCCTGTTGAATGTCAAGTATATTTTCTCCTCACACCCCCTAAATCATCCTGACCTGATTCTCAGGAACTCGCTATCAGGCAATGTGTTCTTGTACGAAAACGTCCGCTGTCTAGAGCGAGCATACTTCGTTCCGAATTCGATTGTGGCATCGAGCGAATCCGTTGCGTTGAGGGTGCTGGCTTCCAACGGCTTCGAGCCGAAGACCGCGGTAGTGCTGGTTGACAAGGGCGGTCCGGGATCGCTCAACCCCGGGAAAGGCGCCGCTGGTTTTGACGTGTCCATGCCGAAGGATTTCAAGTACCAAACGATGAACGTGTCCGACGAACCATCAGGCGTACTCCCGCACGGACCCTCGATCGGACGGCCTGACAGACCTTCAAATAAGTCTCACCTCGAACTCTTGCATGGAATGGCTGAAATGCCGGCGCCCCTTGCGCCGGTAAGAATCGAGAGTTACGGGCCGAATTCGGTTGTTCTCTCAGTCAATGCTCCATATGCAGGTTATGTCGTCCTATGTGACGCATACTATCCCAATTGGAAAGCACGCATAAATGGGTTAAGCGTAAAGGTGTTGCGGGCCAATTGTACGGTGCGGGCGATTCCTGTTAAGGCGGGCAACAGCATCATCGAATTTGCTTACGATAAGGACTCCTTCCATCGGGCGGCGATAGTCAGCGCGGTAACAATTGCAGTGTGCGTGGCGGGCATTGTCGTGCGCCGGCGGATGAGCGGTAAGCGCGCATGAGATTCCTCATGCAGATCATATTTCCTTGAATTCGATGATTGCGTTCACGATGCGGTCCAAGTCAGTCTCATTCAGCTTGTTGTAAAACGGCAGGCGCAGCAGTCTGGCGCTAACATCCTCTGTTATCGGACAACCCCCTTCTTTCCCTCCATAGCGTCTCCCCATATCCGACAGATGCAGAGGCAGATAATGGAAAACAGCGTGAATCCCGCGTCTTTTCAAGTGCGCAATCAAGGCCTGGCGACTTTCGAGCGACGGCAGAAGAATATAGAACATGTGGAACGGATGCTCGCAATGCGACGGTATAAAAGGAAGTCGAACACCGTGTTCCTTTGCCCAGGCCAGGAGATTCTTGCAGTAATACTCCCATATTCGGCGGCGAGAGGACTGAATCTGGTTTCGAGCTTCGAGCTGAGCATACAAGAACGCCGCGAGAATGTCAGTGGGCAAATAGCTCGACCCGATATCGACCCACGTGTATTTGTCTATTTCCCCGCGAAAGAATCGGCTGCGGTTTGTGCCCTTCTCCCTCAGAATTTCCGCCCGCTCGACGTACTGTGGGTCGTTAATGACCAAGGCGCCGCCTTCACCACACGTGAAGTTCTTCGTCTCATGAAAGCTCTGTGCGGCGAGGCAACCGAATGTTCCGAGAAATCGCCCCCGGTATTTGCCCAATAGTCCGTGTGCGTTGTCCTCGACGACATGAACGCCGGAACGTCCGGCGACCTGAGAAATGACATCCATCTCACAACCCACACCCGCATAGTGCACGGGCACAATCGCCTTCGTCCGCGAAGTTATGAATTGCTCCAGTAGTCTCTCGTCCAGATTGAGGGTGTCCGGCCGAATATCGACAAAGACCGGCCGCGCGCCGCGAAGTACGAAGGCGTTAACCGTGGAGACAAAGGTAAAGGAAGGGATGATTATCTCATCGCCCGGCCCAACATCCAGGAGGAGCGCGGCCATCTCGAGGGCGTGAGTGCCCGAGGTGGTGAGCAGAGCTTTCCTCGCCCCGAGCAACTCCTCCAGCAGCGCATGGCACTTCCGTGTGAAAGGTCCGTCACCGGAGATGTGCGAGTTGGCAAGGGCTTGCCGGACACAGTCCAGTTCCGTCCCAACGACAAAAGCGCGGTTAAAAGGGATATCGGACATTGGTAGTCTCAATATCTGTTCGCGACAACAGGCAAATAATGGCCATTGTGATTCTCATGGCGCATCAAACCACTTGTGGAACGTGTAGTACGAATGACCCGGCTCAAAACCCATGCGGGTCCAAACCTTTTGAGCGAGGAGATTGGTTACCTGAGTGGACATGGTCATTCTCTGCGCCCCTTTCAGTCGGCACCATAGCATTGCATGGACCATGAGCAAACCGGCAACGCCCTGTCTTTGAAATCGGGGAGCCACCGCCCACAAAGGGCCTTCGCCTTCCGCAGGGCTGCTGAGCCGCAACGTGATAAAGCCTGCAACCGACGCATTGGATTCGGCCACCAGCACTTCATCTGCGACTTTTCGGGAAACGCAGGACCGAACCGCCCACGAGATGTACACCGCGTCACAACCGGCGCGTCCTAATCTGGCATCTGAATGATAATGTCCTTTATATCCGCGAAACGACTCAGCAGCAACTCTCTCTATGTCGTTCTCTTGTCCGGGTACGAATGGGTGTATGGTCATTGTCGTCGTGTCTCGCAAAACCGGAATCTCAGTGAGTTTCCGCGAGTAGAAAACGAGGGTATCCATAAGATGGAATCCCTCTTGTTCCATTGCATGGACCGCCGCCATGTCGTCCGTTGGACAACGGGCGATAAGAAAGATAACGGCATTTGCGCGGCAAAAGTCCAACACCGACGGCAATGTATCGACGGTTATGTGCGGCGCCCGCGCAGCACGGATGTCGAAGCGCTCTTCGTCAATATCGGAGAGATACACGTTCGGCGGGGTGGAGCCTTTCATGCGCGTTCCTCAGCGCCAGGGTGGAAGCCTACAGTTTCCCGGATGACACTCGACGGTCGCCTCATCGAGAGAAAGTGCATCCGCGCCAGGTACTCTCCTATGATTCCAAGCGCAAACAATTGGGCCCCCGAAAAAATAGCGATGATCGAGGCGAGGAAAGGAAAACCCGGCACGCTTCCGCCCTGTATGAAATAGCGTCCTGTCACGTAGGCCAGCACCAATACTCCGAAGAAAGTAAAGAAAAAGCCGACCAGACTCGCCAGGCGCAGTGGCATCGTGCTGAAGCCGGTTATCATGTTGAGAGCGTGCGCGCAAAGTCTGCGGAAAGTATAGTTCGACGCGCCATAGCGGCGGAGATCATGAGAGAGCGGAATAGCCGCAAAACGGGTTGTACCCCAGCAGAGCAGCACGTCGATCGAAACAAATGGCCCCTGATAGGCCGCGAAAGAATCGCGCAACTGGGTCCGCAACACGCGAAAAGCGCTGACCTGTCGAGCGATATCGATGTCCATTGCGCTCTGCAAAGTCAATTTGGTGAACTGTGAGGCCAGGTTCCTCCACAGGCCGTGCCGTTCCGTTGCAGGCGTTCCGTAGACTACATCATAGTCCGTGCCGAGTTTATCAATCAGTTTCGGAATTTCCTCCGGCGGATGTTGCAGGTCGTCATCCATCGTGACAGTGATTTCGTATCTTGCATTGCGTATGCCGCAAAGTAGTGCGTTATGCTGGCCGTAGTTGCGCATGAGGTTGATCCCTCGAATCCATGTGTGCCGCATAGCAAGATTGCGGATCACCTCCCAACTCTGATCGCGGCTTCCATCGTTGACCAGGATCAACTCGGACGTGTCGGCCAGGGATTCCAGAACAGGTTTTAGACGCTCCACCAGAGGGGGCAGGGAAGACGCGCTGTTGTAAACGGGCACGATCACAGAGAGGTCCATTACCGACCTTTCCCCGTCGCATTACTCTCAATCAGTTATGAAAAGCTGCTTGCGACTCAGTCGAGCAAGTTTCCTAAGAAGTCGGCGACTGTTTCCCTTAATTCGGGGACACCATGCGGCATGGTGTCCCCGAATTAAGGGTCGTTTCTTCCACGATTGACCGCTGTACGGAGGCGGTCATGCGCTTCTAATGAAAGGGCTTACAGGCCCGTCGTTCCCCGGGGGCTACCATGTGACAAGATATCCCCAACAAAGGACGGCGCAAGCGTGATTATGATAGCAGAAAGAACCTTATACTTCAATCATTGGAAGACCGCTCTGCCTTTGAGGTCCCACTTCTCATTGTCATGTTACACTTGAGTTTGTGAGCACAGGCGCATGTTCCTGCAGGGGCATAATCCCGCTCCCTCCTCACGGGAACCAACAAGACAGAATCGACGGAACACTCACGACATCGTCAGTTTTCCGAGCCGATCATAGATGCGGTTCCAGAGTGAGGCGTCGCCCGGGTCCCACACATTCATGTCGTAGCAATTGTTGCAGAGGACTTCATTTTTCGAGCGAAGCGCCGCGTGCAGAAGCCATCTTGGGCGGTTGGGGAATTTGAGCCCGAACTGGAGGTATGGTTTTGAAGAGTCCGGCGGGATTGATTCGATATCAAAGCTGAGGCTCATAAGGCGCTCGCCATTGTCCTCGGCATAGATGTCGAGTTTGCATTCCTGAACCTGGCGGAGCAGATCGTTTACAATCCAGACTTCGATGGGGACCAACTCCCCCGGCAAATAACGTTTGAGCTCATATTTGAGGCTGACAAGAATAGGGCTATATACGTCCTTCACCTTGTGATACGCCAGTTTCGGAGTCCTGTAGTAGTCGATGACGCTCCAACTGATCGCGGGCCATGGTTCGTTGAATTGCCAGAACATGGCGCCGCTGCACTCGTATTTTCGCCTGCGGAAATGTTCGATCGCGGTCTGAAGAGCAAACGCCTGCATTCTTTGGCTGACCTCGACAAATTCCTCCAGCCGGCTAAAATTCCTGTTTGGACCCGAATAGCGTTCAAGCTTTTTGGCCTGGATTTTATGGTATTCCCATTCGGCCCCCACCGGCCACAAGCCCTTCTCACTCAGGAAACGTTTGAGGGACTCCACCGACGGAGGCGACTGAAGTCCGAACTCGCTTGCGAACTGGCAATTGTCCTTTCGATAGTCCCGAATGTTTGCGAAGCCATGCCACACAAACCAATTGTGACTGTCGCCACGGAAGGGAGACGCCGGCATGAAGGGCACGCTGTCATCGATGCTCCTGACTGTATGCGCTATCCGTGAAAGCAACCTCGAGTTACGAGTCGGGCTGAACTCGTTGCCCCCGCAGTAAGCAACGGTGCACGGGTAATTCGCCACTGACTCGACAATGGAGGCGACTTCTTTTTCGGCCAATCTCAGGAATGGCTCGTCGGTCGGAAACTTGCCGAGGAATACGCATGCAAAAGGAAATTCCTGCCACACAAGCATTCCCTCTCGCGAGCAGATTTCATAGAAGTACCTCTTCTCCCGCAGGCCGCCGCCCCAAACGCGAAGCATATTGATATTCGCCTCTTTGGCCAACTTGATCAATTCGGCGTAGTCCTTTTCACGAACTCGCCCCATGAGCGAGTCGACCGGAACCCAGTTTGCGCCACGGATGAATTCGCGCTGTCCGTTCACAACAAAGGTCCAGTCGCCTTTGTTTGCCGGCGTGTTCGTATTCCGCGCCATCTTGACATCTCTCAAGCCGATGAGCCCGCTCAAGGAGTCGCTTAGTTCCTCTCCATCAACGAGTCGGACAACCAATTCATAAAGATTCGGGTCTCCTTTGTCCCAGGGGTTCCACAGGCGCGGTTTTTCGAGAACGATGTTCCTCTCGATGATTTCGGCGCCTTTCTTCACAAATGCGTTGAAGTTGAAGGTCTGAGCGGGCCCCTGGAAATTGGCCGGGCGCAACTGCATCATGATTTTCAGCGGCCCTGCGATAATCGAGTTGAGGTGAAGCCTGACCTGGAGCTTGACGCTGTCCAACTCGTGAAAGACAGACGGCTTGACGTAAACGCGCCCCAGGAATACATTCCCGCTGCCGATGAGCTTAACCTCATCCCAGATGCCCATCGTTCGCATATCAGGGGCAAAGTCCCAGCCGAATCCCATCTGGCATTTCAGTGTCGCCGTGCGGTCCGGAAACACCTCCTCTCCGCCCTGAATGCGCAAACCGATTTTACTGCCCATGCGCTGCCACGGGGTAAGGGATCGTTTTGGCAGGAAAGCGGAGCCCATGATCCTCACGTTGAGGACGTTCTCATCGCTCATAAGTGAGGACACATCGTATAGATGGCGGGTGAACATGCCCTCATTCTGGCCCAGCTTGCGGCCGTTGAAATACACCTGGCTGATATAATCGATCCCCCGCAGCTCGATGAAAAACCGTTGGAAATCGCGGGGGGGTCGATTGAATTTCTTCTCATACCACCATACGCACTCGTCAACCCACTTTGAGCTCTCATTATTCGTTGCGACAAACAGATCAGGCAGTTTTCCCGCAGACATCAGATCGGCCCTGACGTTGCCCGGAACGGTGGACTCGAACCATTCGTCCATTCCCTTTACCTCGGCTATCGTTCCGGAGGCCGACCCGTCGCTGATTTTCTTGTACCCCAGGCGCCAGTCGGCGCCTTCGAGCAGTATTGAATTGCTGTGCTCCACCCCGGTTGTCCTCAGATTTGGTTTAGTTCAAGACCAGTCAATAGGCTGACACGGAGAAAGAATCGATCTCGAGAGATATGAACTCCGCGGAATTTGTCAGGCCGTCAAGCGGCCACCCGTGCATGTTATCAGAAAGCTGCTTTTTTGTAAACTGAACGAGATTCACCGAGGCAAAGCCAGCTTTGGCCTTGACACGCGGACGCAATTGCTATAGCATAAAGCGCCAAATGCAATCTGCGCGAGTTTGTGTGATCACCGCGCGCCGGAACGCGAGCCGACCGCGCCCGAGTGAATGGCCCGGCCTGCTTCCGGAGTTCGTCCCGCGATTACGAAATGGGCTCAATGAACTCATCTTCGCTTCCTCAGCCGTCGCGCCTTTGCAATTTCCTGGCCGGAAAGACAGGCGTTTTCGCCGCGTGCGCGTGTATTGCCGCGTTGGACCTTGTCCTTTACCGGAAGTCGTTGAGCCTTTATTTCATCCAGGACGATTTCTACTATCTCTGGTTCACCAGCGACCAGAGTATCCGCGGATTCATAAAACTCTTCGCACAACAGCACATCTTCTATCGCCCCATATCAAACTATTTGTATTTCTACCTGATGCAGACGGCCTTCGGGACGAATCCGTTTCCTTATCATCTTCTCAACCTGCTGATCCATGTGTTCAACTCACTGGCAACCGGATATCTCGTTTACTTGATGACAAGAAACCGGGTACTGGCAATCACTTCAGCCGTCATTTTCACGTCGAGGATCGGACACGTGATTGCGATATACTGGATTTGCGTGAGCACACAGAGTATGCCGCTTATGTTCTTCCTGCTCTCTCTGATTCTCTATATCCGATATCTGGAGAATGGCCGTCCGAGTGTGTTGGTTTGGTCTTACCTTTCTTTCGTCTTCTGCGCATTCTCAAACATTAACGGCCCGACTCTTGTCGCGCTTGTTACGCTCTACGACATACTCAGCAGGGATAACCGCTCGTTTCTGTCGATCCTGAAGAGCGAATCCGGTTTCTATGTTATTGTGGCGACGTTCCTGTTTCTGCAATTCGTCGTCTTTGGATATCATCCCCCGAAGGACTATCGAATAAACGTCGGCCTTCTGGCGCTGAGGAACTTCGGCGTCTTGAATTTGTTCAGTTGTAATACGTTGTATCTTGCCAACTATCTCGGCGGCGCGCCCCCTGTAATGCTTGCGGCAGGAGTTCTTGCCGGAATAGCCACAATCTCGGGCGCCCTTATCTGCTCTCTCAGAAACGTTGTTGAGAAACCGAACGTTAGGCCATTCCCGCCAAAGCCGGAATCGGGATTGGCGCACAGTGAATCCCAAAACATGGATTCCCGCCTTCGCGGGAATGACAACCCGGCTACGATGCACACTTTTTATCCGGATAACTCCGCTTCATCCCGGTCGGCTGCCGCCGGAAAACCTGCGCCGTACTTGTTCTTCGGGCTTTGGTATATCTGGGGATTCGCTCCATACCTTCCCTTGTCTGAACACGTTTGGCCGCAATATATCACGACTGCGGCGGTGGGATTGTCATTCCTGTCTGCCGCGTTGCTGACCAGGTTGCTGAAGCCGAAGATGCTGGCGGCCGCACTGTGCCTGATTGTGGCTGTGTCTTTCTTGTCCGTCAGGCTATTCGAAAGAGAGGAGTACGACACCAGGGGAATAATCTATAAGTCAGCGCTGGCGCGAAACGTCGTCTCGGACTTCACAAGAAGTCTCTCCCAACAGCCTGACGTTGATAAAGTAATCGTTCTCGACGGCACGGTGGACCTCTGGTGGATTCTGCATTATGGGAAGTATGCGGAAGTTTTCACAGGCAAGGTGAAGCCGATATTCTATCTCAATTCATCCGAAACGATTCGTCCCGATCCTGCCACCCTTGTGCTTCGGTTTGAGAATATGCGCCTGCACAAGGTCCCTTAGTGTTTGCGCGCCACAATAAACATCTGTTTGCCGAAGATTCGATGAAGTATCGGGAGTTTGAGATAAGTCCACACGAAGACTTTACTTTTCGGATAGCGACTCCGGAAAGTGTACGGCAGAAAACGGCCTTTCAGAA
>JACRIR010000033.1 GCA_016215705.1 Candidatus Poribacteria bacterium
TAATAACCCGGCTGTCTATCTTTCCTGTTTGTCACGCTGACAGGCAAACGTTTTCGATGCACGGGATTGCCCGCGCGGAATAACTCGTCCACCATTCGAATGACGGGTGAATCGGCCCCGAGCACTTCTTCAAGTGTCACACGTCTGTGAGTCTCTTGCGAGAGCCCGTTTATCTCCGCCAGCGAGCGGTTCATCGCCACGTATCGGTGCTCACGATCGATATATGCCATGCCAACGTCGCTCTCCTCGAAAAGGAACCGGATACTTCGCTGGCCTTCTTCAAGTTCAGCCGTACACTTTCCAACCAACTCTTCGAGAATTGTGCGATGCTGCGTCAGTTCTTTTTCGGTCTGCTTGCGGTCCGTGATGTCGACAACCAACCAGCGGAAGCCGGTCACTTCGCCCTCCGGGTCACGGGCGGCCGCTGCCGTGAGAGACGCATGAAATGCTTGTTTCTTGCATGGTTGCAGACGCGTCTCCCATTCTCTTGTTCCACCCCCATGCGCCAGTTCCGAAAATCGGGAAAAGAAAATCGCACGCTCGTCCTTGGCGATGAAGACGGACAACGGCTTGCCACACAGCGACTCCGGGGTGATGTTGAGAAGGGAGGCTGCCTGACGGTTGGCCTCCAGTATTGTCCCTGATGAGTCCGTAACCAGGTATCCGCCTGGCGCGAACTCGAACAACTCCTGGTAGCGCAGCCGCTCCTGCTCTGCGGCGTGATGGGTGGAAACGATCTCCTCGCTCTTCTGATGTAGTTCTTCTTGCGCAGCCTGCAGTTCTTCGAGGGCAGTGGATAATTCGTCAAGCAATACTTCCGCTTCCGCCTCCTTTGAGCGCTTGCGACCTTTTGAGGCGGCGTCTCGCAAGCTGCTTATTCGCTTTTGCAGATGCTCCACCTTGCTACATAGTTCGGGATACGTCATTCTTTCCTCCGATAACCATCATGGATATCCCAATCCGCCGATTACGGCATTGCTTGAGAAACCCACCACTATGACGTTTGGATTGCATGAATCATGCCAAAGTTTACCGCGCATGGTTTTTTCAGGCAACGCGCGGCGCGCGACAAAAGAAAACGTCCTGCGCCACGTTGCTTTTGTTCAAAAAAGCACACTTTTTGATATTCTTGCTACAGAGAAAACGGCCTAATCGCAAAGGAGCATGAACTAACGACGCAAAGACGATAAAGACTCTTAACCTCGGCTAATACGCTGAACACCCAGACTTTGCGTCCAGCAGCGTTCCTCTTGAGATCACCGCGGTGACGCAACGATGCTCTATGTCCTTCGTTCCGGTTTTGTCGGATTCGAGAAAAAGGCGCCCCATTCGGGTTCCGCTGTGGAGTGATAGAAGGAAAGTGGGTCGAAAAGTGTGCCGGACAGGAAAGTGCGATGTCAATCGGAGAGTAAGGCACATACTCACGGTCACCCCAAAAGGAGCAGCAACCGAGGCTTCAATTGCGTGTTCCAAATGAACCAGAATAATTACGTTGCGCTATTGTACATCAAGAGCGGCGCAAAATGCAAGCGCGTCTTGTCTTCTTTGCGTCTTTGCGGTAGAATCTAATGGCGTTACTCCGGTCAATTTGTCCTCACGGTTCATTGGCTTGCTGTTAACCTTCACGAATGGCGGTCCGTATGAATAAGCTTCACGTCGCTTTTCTCTGGCACATGCATCAGCCCATGTACAAGGACCCTTTGTCGGGCAAGTACATACTGCCGTGGGTGCGTCTCCATTCGACCAAAGGCTACAACGACATGCTTTCGGTCCTGGAAGGCTTCCCCAAAATTCGGCAGACCTTCAACCTGGTCCCATCGCTGATGACCCAGATTCAGGAGTATGCCGGCGGCGAGGCCAGTGACACATTCTACGAGCTTTCCAGAAAGCCCGCCGACGAACTAAGCGCCGATGAGCGCGCTTTCATTCTTCAGAACTTTTTCGCGGCCAACTGGGATACGATGGTTCTCATATATCCGCGCTACCGCGATTTGCTCGAAAAACGCGGACGGCGCGCATCCCCCGATGAACTTGCTGAAAGACAGCGCGCTTTCTCCGTCGAAGATATTCGCGACCTGCAAGTGTGGTTCAATCTCACGTGGTTCGGCTACGCCGCCCGCGACAAGGACCGTGAACTCCAACAGTTCTTTCTGAAAAGACGCGGCTTCACCGAAACCGAAAAACTGCTCGTGCTCGAGAAACAACGGCAGTTGATAGCGTCGCTCCTGCCGCGCTACAGGGCGGCCCAGGAATCAGGCCAGATCGAGGTCTCGACAACCCCGTTTTATCATCCCATACTGCCGCTCCTCTGCGATTTTATGGCGGCGCGAGAAGCGCTCCCCGATGTCAAGCTCCCGCAGGAACAGTTCAAGCACCCCGAGGACGCGCGCCAACAGGTGAGCGCGGCAGTCTCATATTACGAGAGCGTGTTCGGCCGGAAGCCGCGCGGCATGTGGCCTGCCGAGGGCTCCGTCAGTCCCAATGCGGCGCGCATCATCGGCGACGCCGGGCTCCAATGGATCGCAACCGACGAGGAAATCCTGTTGAATACGATCCAGCGCAAGAGAGGCGCCGATATCATCTACGCCCCATACCGCCTGCAGCTCGACGGCGTCAGCCTGGACATCGTTTTTCGCGACAAGAACCTTTCGGACCTGATCGGTTTCAGCTACTCGAAGAGCGAGCCTCAGAGCGCGGCGGAAGACCTTGTGGGCCATCTGCGAAACATCTATTCTGCTCTCGGCCCGCAATCGGGCGAAAACCTGGTGAGCATTATCCTCGACGGCGAGAATCCGTGGGAATACTATCCCGACGGCGGGAGGCTGTTCCTGTCGAAATTGTATTCGCTGCTCTCGCAGCGCGACGAGTTTGAGGTGACAAGCATAGGCCGGTATCTCGAAAACTTTCCTCCCAAAATGGGACTCAAACGCATATACAGCGGGTCATGGATTTGCCACAACTTCAACATCTGGATTGGAAGGCAAGAGGACAACACGGCGTGGGACATGCTCGCGCGAACGCGCAGGCGTCTCGAAAGCGAACTCAAGCGCCGGGCGGACCTCCCACCCGAGGTCCGAGAAGCCGCATGGAACGAAATATACGCAGCCGAAGGAAGCGACTGGTTCTGGTGGTACGGCGACGATTTCTCCTCAGCCTTCGACAGCGAGTTTGACCGATTATTCCGCTCACACCTGATGCAAGTTCACAGGCTGCTCGGAGAAGATATCCCGGCCTATCTGACCGAGCCCATAATGAACCGGGGCTCGGCTCGGCCCACCGAACAGCTCACCGGCCTCGTCAACCCTATTCTCGACGGCCTTGTCACACATTATTATGAATGGATCGCGGCGGGCAGCTTCGACGTCCGCAAATCGGGCGGCGCGATGAATATCTCCGAGACCATCGTGCTGCGCCTTTATTGGGGATTCAGCCTGAAAAACCTGTTCTTCCGCATTGACACCTCCCTGAACCCGTTGAGCGCCGAAATGCAAGACGTTAGAATAGCCGTCCACGTCGAGGATACAAAACGCCATCGGGTAAATCTCATGCTCCCGCGCGCGCAGAACGAAAAGGGAAAATTGGTCATCGAGGAAAATATTAACGGAGAGGACTGGAAGGAGGTCGGAATCGATGACAGAATTGGGGTACAGAAAATTATCGAGCTCGGCCTCTCTTTCAGCCAACTTGAGCTCAAACCCGGTGATAGAGCCAAGTTTCACGTCGCCGTCCACAAGGGCCGCCTCGAAATAGAAAGGTGGCCGCGAAACGGATACATCGAGTGCGTGGTTCCGGGCGAAGATTTCGAAGCCTCGATGTGGTTCGTCTAAGTTAGGAGGGAACTGATGGATAAGAAAAAACTCATGAGGAAAACCAAATCGGAACTGATAGAGATGCTGGAAGCTCATGGGCTCGAAATCAGCGAAAGTTCTCTGAAAGAGGACCTCGTGGAGAGAATCCTCGCGCGCGAGCGCAGCCGGGAAGACAGCGGCGAAAAAACCAAAGAGAAGAAGCCCGCCAAGAAGATCAAGCTTCACAAAGAGAAAAAGGAGCACAATGACGGGAAGAAAGAACGCAAACACGAAGAGAAGCTGGAGCGCAAAGCCGAGAAGCGGCGAAGACACGAAGCCGACGCGGTGACCGCTGCGCAGGAGAAAGTGGAAGAAGTCAAATATTCCACGGA
>JACRIR010000200.1 GCA_016215705.1 Candidatus Poribacteria bacterium
CGAGAAAAGGATGCTGCTGAGCATTCCTTTGACGGCAAGGTCGATGACTACGGCAGTCACGTAGGCATAGCCTGTGAGGTTGACTTTGACGGGCTCGTCCTTGAAGTTCTTCTCGATGAATCGCCCGATCCGGTCCGCCAGCCTTTTTGCTATGACTGTATGGTCGTCCTTGAGCGTGATGGTGATGTTCGCCTGGCGATACTCGTAGTCCACGACCTCGTCGAAATCGTCGGGGTCGCCGGACAGAGAGTAAAGGAGCAGATATTGCGCGATCGCTTCTCTGCTGTCGGGAACGGTATTGAACTCCTCGCGGTCCTCATTCATCACCTTGTTCATTCGCTTTATATAGTCGCCTATGGAGATTGAACCGCCAACACCTTCGTCCTGTTCGGCCAGTTCTTGAAGCTCGCATATTTTGTTGAGTACGGAAGGAGATTTGATGACGTCGGGTTCGTTGCCCTCGACGACCACGTTTACGGAAACCGTGCCGTTCATCTTTTTGCAGATCAGATCATTGGAGATATACACCTCGCTTTCGTGCGGGAACATCTCGACCCAACTGTCGTTTGCGCGCACTTTGATGAACCCGACGGCCGAGAGCAGAGCAAGCAGCGCGCCGAGAACAGAGATGGCCACGCGGCGGCGGTAGACCCAGCGGCCCATCGAGCCGAGCGCGAGCTCCGACCATTTCTGGACGGCGCCGCCGACATCGATCATTCGTTTTGCAGGGGCGTTGGAATCCGGCATTTTCACGAGCATCAGACCCGCCGGGATAAAGGTCACCGAGAACAGGAGCGCGCAGAGGATGCCCACGCCGGTGTAAATTCCGAAGGAACGAACGGGTATCAAGCTGGAGGTGTAACACGAGGCGAAACCGACGGCAGTCGTAAGCGAGCTCATGAGCACCGGGGGCCAGATGCCGACCATCGTTTGCAGAACGATGCCGGCCTTGTTGCGCGGAGCCTCAGGGCGGGACTCTTCGTGGTCTTCTGTAAGGGCGCAGCGCGCTGCGCCCCTGCGGGACTCATCGCGCGCTTCTTCGTAATAACGGTTCAGGATATGGATGCCATAGGCTGTGCCGATTGCGACCAGGATTACCGGAGTCATTGTAGTCAAGTCGTACAAGGGAACATTCATCAAGCTCATGATTCCGAGGCTCCAGATGGAGCCGGCGCACACGACCATCAGCGGGAGCACAACTCCAAGCAGGGTCCCGAACGAAAAGTACAGGAGCAGGATGACGACGACAGCGACGATAGGCAGCATAACCTCCATGTTTCTGACCATGTAATCGACGAAAGTGGCCTCGAGCACAGGCTGGCCTGCGACATATATCACGTCTCCCCCGCCCTGCTCGCGCGCGACGATCTTTTTGATTTCGTTGTAAGCCTTTGTCTGTTTCTCCTGGCCGTCTTCGATCTTGGCGAGGATAAGGGCCGCCGTGCCGTCCTTCGAAACGAGCCAGCCGACGAACATGTCGTTGTCATAGATATTCTGTTTGAGGCGTTCGATCTCCTCGCGGCTCGTGGGGATTTCATCCATCAGAGGCACGACCTCGATGCCTTCCTCTGTGCCGACAATGTTATCCATCGTGCTGATGCTCTTTACGTCGTCCTCGCGCTCGGCCATGACGTAGGGCGCCTGCGAGATTTCCGCCGTCATCCGTTTGATTTTGGCGAGAGACAGGGGATTGAAGATGCCGTCGGGGCCATCGTTGAAAACGGCGACTGCCAGCGACTCCTCGTAATTGAACGTCTCACGCATGAGGTCTTCATACTCGACCGCCGGATGTCCATCGGGGAGATAGACGTCCACATCGGTCTCTATTCTCAGCTTCGGGAGTTGGAGCGCAAAGAAAAGGGTAACCATGAGACTCACGAGGATGGTGAGTTTGGGATGGCGAATGAATATTTGGAATAGCGGTTTCATCGTCGTCGATGCTCGGCGTAGGAGCACAGGGCTTTCATTGCGCGGGCGCACGTTTCGGGCGACTCGAAGAACGGGATTTCGCCGCGTTTGAGTATCTCATACATCGCTGTCTCTTTATATTCGCGCATCGCGAACGTGATGACGGGTTTCTTATATTTGCGGGGGATATCGGCAATCATCGAGCAGGCCTCAACAAGTCCTTTCATGGACTCGGGAGAAGACGTTCGATGGAAACCGCCATACGGAGGCATAATTACAATACCGTCGATGTAGTCTTGTTTTGCGAGCACTTCGATGGCGGCGGCGTAGTCGACGTGGCTCTTGCGCGCGATCAGGTCGACCGGGTTCAGGGGCTGAGGCGAGAACTCGCGTACGTGCTGAAGGATAGCCCCCTGGGTTTCCTTGTCCAGGAGAGGGATTTCGAGGCCGATCTTCGCACATGCTTCCGCAGTCACAACGCAGAATCCTCCGCCTCCGGAGGCGATGGCGATACGGTTTCCGGACGGAAGCGGTTGATGCGCGAGCGCCTCGGCGAAGTCGAACATCTCGAGCATGTGGTCACAAACAAGAACGCCCGCCTGCTTGCATGCGGCATCGAAAAGATGCGTGCTTCCCGTGAGCGAAGCCGTGTGGCTTGCCGCTGCGCGCGCGCCTGCCTCCGTGTGTCCCATCTTATAAGCAAGCACAGGCTTCCTTGCCGTGGCTTTTCGCGCGACTTCAAGGAATCGCCTGCCATCTTTGACGCCTTCGAGGTAGAGCGCTACGACCTTGGTGTCTTCGTCGTCAGCCAGGTAATCGAGGTAGTCGCACACATCGAGGCTTGCCTGATTACCGGAGCTTACGAACTTGGCAAAACCATATCCCTTCGCCTGCGAGACATCAAAGAGGTAATCTCCCATTGTTCCGCTCTGAGAGACAAAGGCGGTGGGGCCTGGTTTGACGACATTCCAGAAGCAGAGATTCAAGCGGGCGGCCGAAGTCCACATGCCCATACAATTGGGCCCGACGAAGCGGATGCCGCTTTCACGTGAGAGGCGCGTCAGTTCTCGTTGAAGCTCGGCGCCTTGCGGCCCGATCTCGGCAAAGCCGGCCGTGATAATGACGGCTCCGCCGACTTTTTTCTCCACGCACTGTCGGAAAGCTTCGAGGGCTTGAGCCGCATTGACCACAATGACTGCCAGATCAATCGGGCCGGGCACGTCGAGGACGCTCTGATATGCCTTGACGCCCTGTATTACGTCCTCTTTCGGATTGATGGGATACACCTCGCCCCGGAACTGGCTCCAATTCAATACGCAAAAAAGCGTACTATGCCCCCAACGCTCGGGGTTATTCGACGCGCCCACAATCGCGACCGACCGCGGGCGAAAAATGGGGTCCAATTGTTCCTTGATGGTTCGTGTCATAAAATGAAAACTCCACAGATGCATGGGAAACGGAAGAGAGGGAGAGCAAGTTGACTGCTATTGTAGATTCTCGCCGTCTCTGCGTCAAGAGATTTCTCGAAAATCGAAAATTCCTGTGTCACCGCAGAGGCGCAAAGAGCACAAAGGAAAGAAGAAGAGTTGGATCACGAATCATGCGAATTGGACGAATTACACGAATACTCCGATTTTGGATTTTGGATTGAACAAAGAATGGGCCTATTGGTTTGATTTAGTCGAAGGGCAGGTGATATCATAATGTTGCCGCGCGATGCGGCATTTTGTGAAAAAGCGGCAAAAGAGCTGCAAGAGGCAAACATCAGTATTTCTTAAGGAGCATATGATGAACAGGCAAGAGATCATCGGGCTGACGGGGGAATTTGTCAGGAGGGGGCAGGGGAATTCCATCGCCGAGTTGGATGGGATGAAGATATACGAGGATAAACCGCTGGTGGCTTTTGCGTCAGCACGGGACCCGTTGTATGCAAAGTTGAGGGACGAGGGCATAATCGGGCCGCACCATTTGATGCCACAGGATTGGGTTGAAAACGCGAAGACGGTGGTTGTCTACTTCCTGCCGTTCACGAAGGAAGTGATCGAGAGCAACTATCCCGAAGGGATATCGTCGAAGGAGTGGTACCTCAGCCGCTACTACGGCGAGGATTTCAATAACGCCGTGAGAGATCACATTGCCGGAGTCTTGCAGAAAGCCGGACACAATGCGGTCGCGCCTTCGCGGTCAGGCAAGTTCGAGATGCAGAACGTCACGAGCAACTGGTCGGAGCGTCATTCGGCTTATATTGCCGGGATGGGCAGCTTCTGTCTTTCGTATTCGTTCATTTCGGAGAAAGGATGCGCGGGACGTTACGGCACGGTGGTGACCGATCTGGAGATCGAACCGAGCTCGCGCACGAAGGGCCTCAGAGACAACTGCTTGTACGACGCGAAAGGCACGTGCGGGCTCTGCATTTCGAGATGTCCGGCAGGAGCGATCACACCCGAGAAGAAGGATCACTGGAAGTGCCAGGAATACCTTGTCACGAAGGTGATGGCGGAGTACGTGCCGAGGTTCAATGTAGTGGCCGGCGGCTGCGGCAAGTGCCAGACCAAGGTTCCGTGTTCGCGGAAGAAGCCGACGAAAAGCGATCTGTGAGAGAAAGGACCTTTTCCCCTTTTCCATAAAAAGGTTTTTGCTGAGTTGGGAGAATGATGGAAGCTAAGACCGTGGTGCGGCGGGTTGCGCCGTATGTGGCGCTTTTGATTCTCACCGCAGTGGTCTATGCGAACACGTTATCCAACCAATTCGTTTGGGATGACAGGATACTCATAGTTGATAATCACCTGATCGAGAACTGGCGGAATCTGCCAAGCTTCTTTTCCCGGTCGTTCTTTGAGCTCGAAGATGAAGGAATGCTGCAGGGCGGATACTATCGCCCGTTCATTCTGCTTACGTATGTGGCCGATTATGCGATATGGGGATTGCGCGCGGTTGGTTACCACCTTACCAATATACTGACGCATTCACTGAACGTCCTGCTTTTCTTTCATTTTTTCCGCAGTCTGACACAGAATCACAATGCGAGAAACGGGCCAGCATTAGCCGCAGGGGCACAGTGCGCCACACCCCTACAAGCGACTTTGCATCAAGATGACGGGTGCGGAACAGCCTCTGCGAGTTTCTTTGGCGCGCTTCTTTATGCTGTGAGCCCGGTGCATACCAACGCAGTCACCTATATTACCGGACGAACGGATTTGTTCGCGACGTTCTTCTTCTTATTGAGCCTGATGTCATATCGCGTATTTAGTCGCTCGTCGGAAAGACGAAGTCTCTTGCACCTGTTCGGCTCACTCGTCTTCTTCTCTCTATCTCTCTTGTGCAAGGAGAGCACTGTGATACTGCCGCTGATTGTGGTTTTGTACGACGTTTGCTTTGTTGGTCGATTCAAGAAAGGCATCGCGTGGCGAGCAGTCGCGCCTTACGTCCCCTACGCTTTGATTCTTGCGGGATACTTCTTCATAAGGGGTCGTGTGGTTCATTTGGAAGCCGGCTTCGCGATCAATTCAGTTTCGGACATGACATATAGAATAGCAACAATCATCAAGAGCGTGGTCCTTTATTGGAGGCTGCTGCTTTTTCCGGTGGGTCTCAGTTTTGAACGCAGTGTCGAGGTGGTTCATTCGCTTGCATCACCGATATTTATGCCGTATCTTTTGGTATTCTGCGCCTCGCTGGTATTACTCGTTCGCTGGTGGGGACTTGATAAGCAGTTGTTTTTCTGCCTGATGTGGTTCTTCATAGGCTTTGCGCCCGTTTCAAATCTCCTGCCCATATTTCCTTCGATAATAGCGACGCATCATTATGCGGCTGAGCAGCTCATGTATCTTCCATCGATGGGGCTGTTTGTTCTGGCGGGTTATTTCATCTCGACGGCGTATGGCCGCATAGAGAATGATGAGAAGCGCTTGTTCAGAAAGCGGCAGTCAGTGGTGTTGGTCTTCCTGGTTGCGCTGACTTTCTTTGCCTTGACCATACGACGGAACAGGGACTGGAAGGACGAGAAGACGTTTTACGAGCGAACGTTGGCGGCGAATCCGACAAGCGTGCGCATTATGAACAATTTGGGGATTGTGTATAAAGAACAGAAACGATACAGCCGCGCGCTGGAGCTTTTTGAATCCGCCGTCAAGCTGCAGTCCGATTTCGTGAGTGCGTATAACAATATCGCGTCGGTATATCAAGATCTTGGTTCCAGCGAGCGCGCTGAGGGTTATTACCGGAAGGCCGTCGGGATCGACGAGAAGAATCTCCGCGCCCACTTTGAGCTTGCCAAGATTCTCGAGGAGTCGGGCCGGCTTTCGGAGTCGGAGACGCATCTCTCCGCGTTGACGAAGTGGTATCCGGCATTTTCGGCGGGCCATCACGAAATGGGGCGTGTGCTCATGGCGGAGGGGAGATATCGCGACGCCATCGAGGAGTTTCAGAAAGCGCTCGAGGGATCGCCCAATCCCGATGTGGTTCTGAACTCGATCGGGATAGCCTACGCAAGACAAGGAGACTACGGACGGGCCGAGCAGAGTTTCAGGCTGGCACTCGGGGCAAATCCGGAGTCATATCAGGCGCACGTGAATCTGGGAAGCGTTTATCTTGAACAAGGTTTCAAGGATAGGGCACTTGAGGAGTATGAGCGCGCATTGCGTATCCGGCCCGATTTGACGGGGATACAAGATCGCGTGAGGGGATTGAGGGCCCGGGAAGAATAGCGATTAGAAGATTACTCTCAAATGAGGGCGCAATGAATTGCGCCCCTACAAAACGCATGAGCAGCCGGACCCGTGTGCGGAATTATGAGAGAAAGAGGATGGATTCCCGCCCCCGATCAAGTCGAGGGCAGGCTTTTCGCGGGAATGACATTTGGGGTATGGATTGCGGCGGCCAATCTGGTCGAGGGTAGGCTCTTGGAGGCGATGACGTTTGGGGTTGGAATCACGGTTCAACGAAGATGCAGCAGGGAGGGCCGTCGATGATTTCGCCAATGATGGCGGCTGCTTCGACGCCTGCCTGTTTGAGGGTGGAGAGCATCTGGTCGGCCTTTTCGTGAGAGACGGCAATGAGCAGGCCGCCGGAGGTTTGCGCGTCGCACAATGCCAGGCGCATCGGTTCCCCCACGTCGTTATGCCATTTTGCAAAGCCGTCGGCGTACGCTTTGTTGGCTCGGCTGCCGCCCGGCACGCAGTCTTCTTTGATCAGTCCCCACACTTCCTCTATGATAGGGACGCTCGAGGCGCGCACTCGAGCGGCGACCCGTGAGCCTGCGACCATTTCCTCGAGGTGGCCCATGAGCCCGAAGCCGGTGACATCGGTGCATGCATGTGCGCCCACTTCGACCATCACATGGGATGCCCGCCTGTTCAGTGTCGCCATAAGGTGAATCACTTTTTCCGCGGTTTCCCGGGTGACCATCCGCGCTTTAATGCCGGTTGTGATGATGCCGATGCCAAGCGGTTTGGTAAGGATGAGGACATCGCCGGGTCGCGCGGTCGAGTTCCTGACGACGCGGTCGGGGGCCACGAGACCGGTCACGCACAACCCGTACTTGGGTTCCTCATCGACGACCGTGTGTCCGCCCGCTATGCTTATGCCCGCTTCAGCAGCCTTGTTCATTCCTCCCTTCAGGATTTCGGCGAGAAGCGAGAGCGGAAACTTCTTCATGGGAAAGCCGACTATGTTGAGGGCGAAAAGGGGGCGCGCGCCCATCGCATAGATGTCCGAGAGCGAATTGGCAGCCGCGATTTGGCCGAAGTGATAAGGATCGTCCACGATTGGCGTGAAGTAGTCCACCGTTTGCACTATGGCGGTATCGTCGCTAAGACGGAATACGGCCGCATCGTCAGAGGTGTCGGCTCCGACGATTATTCGCGGATCAGTTACGGGTGGGAGCAAGCGCAGAACCTGCGCCAGGTCGCTTTGAGCGGCCTTACACGCTCACCCGCCGCTGCTTGTAAGAGTTGTGAGACGGACGTTGTTTTCCATGATCAGCTTTCGATGTTCGTACTGGTTTCAGGACACAATCATGCGAATGAATTCGCACATACAGAATTCCATTCTGGTTCCACAACCATGAGACGGCTTCTCAATCCCCCTTTGCCAACCGGGGGGAAGCGGACTGTGGAAAGTACTGTGACGCGACCGCCATCACTATCCTTGCTATCTCTTCTGCTTTGAGGCTCCAAAGCGCGGGGCTGAGAATCTTGAGAGAGATCGGCCCCGAGAAACCTGCGTTCCACACCGCCTCGAGCATCGCGTCGAGACGCGCAACGCCCTCTCCCGGCAGCACACGATCCGTCTCCGAAAGAATGGCGTGAGCCACGTCCGTGCAATCGCTCATCCGCATGACGGATATGATTGATGGATCGATGGATTTCAATGTTTCCGGCTGCGTCCCCATAGCGTGAAGGTCAAAGGTGTCAAGCGCGATCCCCAGCCTTCTTCCTCTATGGGCTGCGACGGCCTCACATGCGCCCTCGAGCGAGTTCACCGCGCACCATTTGAATCCACGGAAAGCGAGCGCAAGTCCGACCCCGGCCGGCTCGGCAATATTCAGTAATTTGCCCAGAGTGGACGCCGTTTCATTTGTTATCAGCATGGAATCGGCCCCGCGCGGCCGGACCGATGCGCTTGCCACGAGTGTGGGGCATGATATCGCGGCGGCGACGGA
>JACRIR010000203.1 GCA_016215705.1 Candidatus Poribacteria bacterium
CTCTACCTGCTGAGCTACCGGGGAAACTCACTTCAGTCCTCAAGTGCTTAGTCCCGCCGATGGCGGGATCCCGCGCCTCGCGGGACTGAGCTATCCCGCCAATGGCGGGACGAGGGGCCAGGGAATCCTGGACTCAATAGGCCGATGCCTTCGTTTCTGCTCCAAACAGCAAATCGACGACCGCGCTATCGGGTCGTCGTCTGATGCTTTGCTTTTTGTAATTATATGTGCGAATATTAGATTTGTCAAGAGTTGGCGACATTCGCGCATTCGTATGGGTTTTGGAAGTCTGTTTGTGTCAGAGAATTGAGGTTTCCATGACGGACTTTGTGCGCACTTTGGCTACGTAGCCAGAGCAGTCGGCGATTCGTTGATGTCGCGATTTGATCACTACGCGAATCAGATAGAGAAAGAGTCGGTCATAAATGTGCATACGACCGAGCCAGGCGAAGGGATTAGAATCGAAAATCCGAAATCGGAAATTCAGAATCGCTTGACAGCGCTTAGGCTGTGAGGTAATATAATTCGGTTTCCACCCCTGAATTTGTGGCAATTTCGCTTGAATTTCAATGGAGGCATCGAGGTGATCGAAGTACGCAACCTCGTCTTTAAGTATAACAGCGATATTGTATTAAATGACGTTTCGTTCACGCTCGAAAAGAACGAGACAACCGTCGTCATCGGGCGGAGCGGCGTGGGCAAAAGCACGCTTCTACGGTGTATCCTCGGCCTTGTGAGGCCGCAATCAGGCAGCATCATGGTCGAGGGGACCGATGTTACCAGGATAAGCGAAGAGGAACTCAACCTTATCAGGCGCGATTTCGGGATGCTGTTCCAGAGTGCGGCCCTCTTCAACTCGATGACCGTCGGCGAGAATGTCGCGTTTCCAATCCGCCAACATCGGAATTATGACGAAAAGACGATTCAGACGACAGTGAGGCAGAAGCTGGAGCTCGTCGGCCTCGAGGGCTGCGAAAGCATGATGCCCTCTGAACTCAGTGGTGGCATGAAGAAGCGCGCGGGCCTTGCAAGGGCGTTGGCGCTTGATCCAAAATGTTTGTTTTTCGACGAACCCATCGCGGGCTTGGACCCGATAATCGCAAATGGCATCGACGAGCTCATTTTGAGCCTAAAGAAGGTCTCGGGAATGACCATGATGATTGTGACTCATGAACTGTTGCACGGTTTCAAGGTGGCCGACAAAGTAATCATGATCCATGAAGGCTCGGTTATTGCGGTCGGCACACCCGCCGAGATAATTCAGAGCAAAGACGAGAACGTGCACCATTTCTTGAGAGGCATTCCTGACACCAAGACAATAATCAGATGACCCACTTTGCTCCCCTCCTCGCGCTACTCGAGACAGCCACAAAGTGGTGGCGCCGTTTGATATCTACAGAAGCAATCTTTCTTGCGGCGGCTCTTTCCTTCATTCCGCTCCTGCCATCTTCGGCTTCTTCCGCTCTTGCCTCTGAAGAGAGTTCAAAAACGCAGGAAATCTGGCCTGTCTATTCATCTGCGGGCGAGGAAGGAACTGTTCTCGATTATTCAATCTGGCCTTTCCTGGCAGTCGAGCGGACGCCTGAGTGGAAGCAGTTCTCTCTCAGACCGTTCTATGTTAAAAGAGAGGCGCTAGACGGGTCGGAAGAGAGAATCCAGTTCCTTTGGCCTGTTTACCTCTATAAACGCTCTGAAGAGGACGTCACTGTTCGGGTACTGCCGATATATACATATCGCAAGGATGTCTATCCCTACGAAGACGGACATGAATACAAGGTCAACTACATGCTGTTCCCCTTCTTGTTCGGCGGCAGTTCCACTGACGAGGGGGGATACTTCGCTTTTTTCCCCATAGGTGGGAACATCAAGGATTTTCTGGGACGCGACAAAATTCGGTTCTACCTGTTCCCGCTCTACTACGAGTATTCCAAGAACGAGCTTCGCCAGCGCAACTACCTCTGGCCGGTATTGTCGTTTTCCGGCGGAGGTGATTATAATGGTTTCAGGCTTTGGCCGCTCTATGGGTACTCTGAAAAGCAAAATGAGTATCGGAAGGAATTTGCGCTGTGGCCGTTCTATCATCATCAGAAGTTTGACCTTGATAAGGAGCAAAGTGGCGAGCGAACTATGGTCTTCCCGCTATATGCTCGCGAGGACAGCGAGAGGAGGCGCTATCGGGCGTTTCTCTGGCCGTTGTTTTCGCGTGAGGAAAACTATGCGCGAAACTTCGAGGAGTATTCGGCTCCTTGGCCTTTCGTTACTATCTCAAGAGGAGAAGACATCAGCCAGACGCGGATATGGCCTCTTTACGGACATACGGAAACGAACGACTCGGAAAAGAGCTTCGTGCTTTGGCCCCTCTATTATCGAAACATCTTCACGCTCGACAGCGACACGGAAAGACGCGAGACGCTTCTGTTTCCGTTCTGGTCATCCCAGAGCGTGCTTTCCGGGTCAAAAGGGACAATAAGGCAAAAGTCCAGATTTTGGCCGTTTTGGAAGTATCGCAAGTTTGAGGACGGCGCGACATATACGAGGATACTCTCCCTGCTTTGGTTCGATGATGAGGAAGGTTTTGAGCGGCAGTATTCGCCTCTATGGACAATATATGAGCGCGAGACCGAGCCTGACGGAAGCAGCCACACATACGCACTTTGGCGGCTTTACAGGCATAAACAGACCGCCGACGGTTCAGAAACCCGAATTCCGCTCCTGTTCTCGCACAGTGAAGATGCTGCGACCGCATCCGGGGATACGACCATTCTCGGCGGAATCCTTGGCTCGAGCAGAGACGGAGACGAGCGCAGGCTGCGGATTCTGTATTTCATAGACATTCCATTTCAGTGAGAAGATGTTTTCCTCTAGGCGAGTCGAAGTCACATAGGGTACGCCCGACCGTTTCGGGCAGAGTTGATTGTGAAAGAAAGGTAAGGCACGGGAACGAAGGTCGTTTCTTCTTTTTTGTATTTCCCCTTTCCCTTGTTCCTTTCGCCTTGCTCCTTTCTTAGGAGAACTTATGGGCAGGCTGGTGCGGTTTGTGGGCGCCCGGCTCATTTACCTCTTTGAGACCACGGGCGACGTTCTCATTCTGTTGAAGAAGACTCTTTTCTATTGCAACAGAGCCGTCGGAAGTCGTTCGAGGATTCTTAAACAGATGTCTTTCATCGGCGTCGACACTCTTCCCATCGCCCTGCTCATGGGCTTTTTCGTGGGCATGGTGCTCGCTTTGCAAACAGGATATCAGTTGCTCAGATTCAATATCGAGAACATCATCGGAGCTATTGTGGGGCTTTCGCTTGCAAAAGAACTCGCCCCGGTTCTCACGGGATATCTGGTGGCCGGACGGGTCGGCGCCGCCATCACGGCGGAAATAGGAACAATGCAGATTTCCGAAGAGATTGATGCGCTTCGCGTCATGGGAGTGGACCCGGTCTATTACCTGTCGATGCCGCGCCTGATTGCAGCCGTATTCATGATCCCGATCGTCGTCATCTATGTAAATCTTATCGGCATGTTCGGGGGCGCTATTATCTCGGCGAGCTACGTCGGAGTCGGGATGCGCAGCTATTTCGACAACTTGTTTGACGCAGTCACGTTCAGCGAAATATTCAGGGGTCTCATCAAGGCCATGTTCTTCGGCGGAATTGTGGCCACTATCGGGTGCTATAAAGGGTTCAAGACGACGGGAGGCGCTGAGGGCGTCGGCAAATACACGACTCAGTCGGTCGTTCTGTCTTTCATTCTTATTATCGTGTTCGACTATTTTCTTTCTCGAATTCTCCTGTTCAAAGTGTTCGAGTAATGGCGCTTGGGGACATGAGATTCATCGAACTCATTGAAAGGAAGGCCGGTCAATCATGTCGAAAGAAATGAAAGTGGGCATATGCTTCATTTTGGGGATGGTCATTCTCGCCGGGCTGACGTTCTACGCCGGTGGCTTTGACGACTGGCTCAAGAAGCGGTACAAAATCAGCGGCTATTTCGAGAGAGTTGACGGACTCGAGAAGGAAGATGTCGTGACACTCGCAGGTGTCGAGGTGGGTGAGGTTGGTGACATGCGGGTCAAAGAGAACCGCGTGCAGGTTACACTTCTCATCAATGGAGACACGGTTCTCCACAAGGATTCTGTCGCCCGAATCGAGAGCGAGAGCTTGCTCGGCGGGAAATATGTAAGCATAACCGTGGGCACACCCGGTGCTCCACGACTCAAGGAAGGAGACGTCATACAAACTCAGGAGGCCGCCGACCTGGCGAAAATCCTTCAAAACGTCGCCGACGTAAGCCAGGACCTGCGGACGATGATAACCAGCTTCAATAAGAATCAGGAGACAATCGCGGGACAGATTCAGGACGTTCTGGGCGAAAACCGCGAGAATATCCGCAAGAGCTTCGAGTCGCTTGCGCGTATTACGACCGACAATGAACAGAATATCAAGGAGGCTCTTGCTGCGCTGCGCGATGCCGGCCCAATGCTCAAGGAGACTATGGAAAGCGTGAGCAACATCACGCGTAAAATAGAGCGGGGCGAGGGCACTATTGGCAAACTGGTCCAGGACGACTCTCTGTACAACGACATGAAGAATCTCTCCGCAAGCCTGAAAGAGGCCTCGGGCACGGTCACTCGTATTATGGGTGACAACGAGAAGGACATAAGAGTCGTCGTCTCGTCGCTGAAGGAAGCTGCGCCGAAACTCGAAAAGAGCATGGACAGGATTGACGCTATCACTCAAAAAATTGAAAAAGGAGAGGGCACTCTGGGTAAACTCGTACAGGATGAGACGCTGTACAAAGAAACGACGCGCATGCTGAAAGAGGCGCGTCATGCGGCCGAAGACGTCCGTGAACAGGTTCCGATCATTACGTTCACGAGCGTCATTTTCGCGGCATTCCAATAGGAACTCGAACACGCGAAACATGCAATGACCTCCTGCGAAAGTGGCGTTGTTGATTTAAGGAGAATCACATGCTCGAGAAAGTCGTTATCGTGGACGCTTGTCGTTCCGCCAATGCTCGCGCCTCCAGAGGCTCGTTCGTTCACAAACGCATAGATGTTCTTGCCGCAGAAATCCTGAAAGCCCTGCTTGACCGCAACCCGCAGGTCGATCCTCGAATGATCGAGGACGTACGGATCGGTTCTGTGGTTCAGGGCCAGTTGATTCGTGGCGGTGGCAAAGGCATCGCGGGGGTCGCGGGTTTGCCCGATACCATACCCGGCTCCGGAACGAATCGGCAGTGCGGTTCAAGCATGGACACCTTCCAGCAGATAGTTGCCTTCATTGCCGCAGGCATGATAGACATCGGGATCGCAATGGGCGCAGAAAAAATGGCGCAGACCTTGGTGAGGCTCTCTTTTGATGTGCCCGGGATTCTGCCGGGCCTCGGCGATGTTCCGCCGCCGTCAGCGGTGCAACTGAGCATGGAACCGGACCACTCCGAAGTTTACTCGAAACCCTTCCCCGAGTATATCCTCAAAGCGCCACGCATGGTCGGGATGCCGCAAACAGCGCAGAATATTGCTGAAGTATATGGGATGACGCGGGCGGAACTCGACCTGTACGCATACAAGAGCCACATGAAAGCTGCCAGGGCAGCCAAGGAAGGGAAGTTCAAGGATGAAATAATTCCGGTAAGAACGCACAAGCCTCTCTTCAACGAAAAAAAAGAGATCATACCCGACCAGGTAGGGGAGGAGTTTACTTTCGACCGGGACGAGTGCATCCGGCCCGAGACGACGCCCGAGGCATTGGCCAAGCTCCCGCCTTTGAAAATTGTGCAGACTTACTCTCCGGACGGCAAGGAGGTAGTGATCACCGCCGGCAACTCGTGTCCGACAAACGATTCTGCCGCTGCAGTTCTTGTCATGTCAGAGAAGAGAGCCAACGAACTCGGGCTAAAACCGCTGGCGCGAGTCAAATCAATGGCGGTCGCTGGAACCAAACCCCAGTTGATGGGCATCGGCCCCATCCCCGCCTCGAAAAAGGCTCTCGCTAAGGCAGGGCTCAAAGCAAGCGACATAGATGTCTGCGAACTCAACGAAGCATTTGCCTCGCAGGCGATCGCGAGCATCAACGACATCGGTCTCAATCCGGACAATGTCAATGTCAATGGTGGCGCGCTTGCGTTGGGTCATCCGCTCGGGCAGAGCGGATGCAGACTCTTGACGACGATGGCGCACGAGATGAAGCGGCGTCCGGCTGCTCGTTACGGTCTTGCGACCATGTGCATCGGCGGCGGCCAGGGCATCGCTACGATTCTTGAAAAGTGCTAGAAGCTTCGGTAGCTGTCGAATTTATTTGCACGCGGTCAATCGCAAATCTGGCATAGCGCGGCATAGCCACGTCCGGGAGGCCGCAAGGTTTATTCGGAGACACCATACGGAGTTATGTCCCCGTATGAGAAATTATTTGGTTCCCGCATGCAAGGTGTTGTGGAATACCGCTCGAGTATCCTCTGATAATCCTCCCGCGTGTCCATGTCGAAAACCACTCCTTCATCATTGACGTCAAGGCAATGTACTTCTTTCGAATGCCTTCGGATCAGATCCCTAAGTGTTCGGACTGCGTCGATCTCTGCTAGAATTTCTCTCGGCAAGAGCGGGGGATGCCCTCTTTTCCCTTTATGAACAGGTAGGATTATCGCGCCGGGCCTTTCAGCGTGACAGCGGCGCATGCCCATGAATGTCTCGGCCTTCACCAGAGGATGGTCAGCGAGGCAGATGAAAATACCGGGGGAGGCGGGGTTAATCTTCTTGAGGCCGACCCGAACAGACTCGCACATGTCGGCCTCAGGTGTCTCGTTTTGGACCACGCGGATGGTGGACGGTCGAAAGTCGAAGGTCGGAGCGAATCTGTCAGATTCAGGAATCCGGTTCCTGACCGTGATCGGTGTAAATGCCTCAATAGCCTGTAGTATCTCGTCACTGTTGGAGCCGACCACGACCACAATATCGTCTATCCCGGCTCCTCTGATGGTTTCAAGACAGTGGACGATGACAGGCCTCTCGCCAAGAGGTAGAAGCTGTTTTGGTTTGCCCATTCTCTTCGACGAACCTGCTGCAAGAAGAATGGCTGAGACCTCATGAGACATTGCCTCTCCTCTTCTGGATGATCTGCGCCATGATACTTATCGCGATTTCTTCGGGGGTAACCGAGCCTATCGGAAGACCGACAGGAATGATGACCCGTTGTATATCGTCATCCGAGAATCCCTCACCGCTGAGCGTCTTGAAGAGCATCTCTCGCTTCCGTTTGCTTCCAACGAGACCTATGTAACATGCTTCCGTTTTGAGAGCCGACCTCAGTGCATCGAGGTCGTGATTGTGCCCTCTTGTCGCGATGACGACGTATGACCTTTTGTCAACGGTTACTCTTGTTGTGGGCGGAGGTTCGTTCCCGCAATCAGAGAAGACATTCCGGAAATCGTTCACGACGACATTGTGTGCGTCAGGCACATTCTCCTTGTTGGCGTATTCTTCCCGGTCATCGACCACCGTTACTCTGAAGCCCGAAAACTCCGCCAGCGACGACAGCGCTTTCCCCACATGACCCGCGCCGAGGATCACTAGATGGGGTTCGGGAACTACAGGTTCTATATACACTAGTATTTTCCCTCCGCATACGAGTCCGCCCTCTTTCCCGTTGAGATTGAATGGGACGGTCGCCGGAGAGCCGTCCCTCATCGCCAACATCGCAGAGTGAATAACCTGAGCTTCGATGCAGCCGCCTCCGAGTGTTCCCATAGTAGTCCCGTCATCCCTCACGAGCATTTTAGCGCCTGTTTTCTGCGGAGCTGAGCCTATGCATTGCACAATCGTGGCAATCGCAGAATACTTCTCTTCTCTTTTGAGTCTCAGAACCTCTTCAAAGATTTCCATGAGGACCTCGCTGCTAAATACAGACTTTTATAGATTGAGACTTTGTATCGTAGGGGCGACTCGCCGAGTCGCCCTATAAAGAGCAAACAAATACGTCACCGTGTTTGTGAAATGCCTGCCAAGTAGCTATTGTAGAACACGGCGCAGCTTGTCATTCTTGCGAAGCGAAGAATCTCCCTTTCGTCGTTGCCCTCTTTCTTAGGAGCGCCTGATCGCGCCGCAACGTGGCTAACGGTGCAAGAAACGCCCCTTAATTCGAGGACATGATCCCCCGTCGTCAGCTTATTCGGGGACACCTTGCGGCAAGGTGTCCCCGAATAAGCGGGTGTTCTCAGAAGCGAAGCGAGGAATCTCTCTTTGGTCTCTTCTAGCCCCAAACCCCAAACCTTAAACCGACTTCACGCCGTTCTCAATTCCTCGGCGCGGATTGGCAAACTCCGGATGCGCTTGCCGGTCAGAGCGAAGACCGCGTTACAGACGGCCGGCGCGATCGGCGGCACACCCGGCTCCCCGATACCGCCCGGTTTTTCGTTGCTCTGCACGATGTGTGTTTCCACTTCGGGCATCTCGCTAATGCGCACTACCTCGTAGGAATCAAAGTTGTCTTGCTGTACCTTACCGTCTTTGAGCGTGATCGCCCCGTAGAGGGCCGCAGAAAGGCCGTAGACGATTCCTGATTCCATCTGCGCGGCGATAGTGTCGGGGTTCACCACTCGGCCGCAGTCGACCGCACAAACCACTTTGTGAACGCGGACGTTACCCGCCGGATTCACCGATACTTCTGCAACCTGTGCGATAAAGCTTCCGAACGACTCGTGCACGGCAATGCCGCGTGCGTGTCCCTGTGGCAGCGGCTTATCCCAACCGGCCTTTGTTGCGGCAAGCTCGAGTACTCCGCGATTACGCGGGTGCGCCGTGAGCAACTTACGGCGGAACTCATATGGGTCTTTGCCTGCCGCATTTGCAAGTTCATCTATAAAGCTTTCGACGACGAAGGCTGTGTGAGAATGACCGACGGAGCGCCACCACTGCACGGGCACGCCGATTTTCGGGCTGTGCAAATCCACAAGAATATTCGGGATGGCATAGGGAATCTCTGCGGCCCCTTCGACGGAGGCGCCGTCAATCCCGTTCTTGATGCCCATTGCCTCAAATGGCGTTCCGGCCATTATTGATTGGCCGACGATGGTGTGCCGCCATGCGACCGGATTTCCGTCCGCATCGAGCCCCGCTGCGAGCCGGTCATACCACATGGGCCGGTAGTATCCGCCTTTCATGTCGTCTTCGCGCGTCCACATCACCTTTACCGGCTTCTTTACCGCTTTGGCAACGTGCGCCGCCATGACCACAAAATCCGAGTGGGGATTTGCCCGCCGCCCGTAACCGCCACCCAGGAATGTGGTGTGAACTTTGACCTGCTCGGACTTGAGTCCGACGATTTGAGCCGCGGCGTTTCTATCGCCGGTCTGAAATTGAGTGCCGGTCCAGATTTCACAACTGTCTGGCTTGAGATCGATGGTGCAATTGAGCGGTTCCATGGTGGCGTGGGCCAGGTAAGGAACTTCATACTCGGCGGCGATCTGCTTTGCGGCTTTTGTGAGTGTCTGCTCGGGGTCGCCTTCCTTGCGGGCGACGGCGCCGGCTGTCTTGGCGAGGCTTGCGTATTGTTCGCGCATTCCGGTCGTAGAGAGCCCGGCGTTCGGTCCGTCATCCCAAACGATCTCCAATGCCTCGCGTCCGCTTGTCGCTGCCCAAAAGTTGGTGGCCACGACCGCTACGCCCGGCTCGATCTGGACAACCTCTTTCACACCGGGAACTTCTTTAGCCTTCTCTGATTTGAAGCTTTTCACCTTTCCGCCGAAGACGGGTGGACGTGCAACCACGGCAACAAGCATGCGCGGGATATTAATGTCGATGCCGAAGACCGCCTTACCATTTGTCTTCTCCGGGGTATCAAGACGTTTCGTGGGTTTGCCTACCAGTCTGTATTCGGATGGGTCCTTGAGCTGGACGCTTTCCGGCGCCGGCATTCCGGATGCTTTTTCCGCCAGTTGGCCGTACGTCAGGCTTTTGCCGCTCGTATGGATGACGAGGCCATTTTGGGCGCGACAACTTGCTTTGTCCACACTCCACGTTTCGGCAGCCGCGGCAATCAGCATTTCACGTGCGGCTGTGCCTACCTTCGAGAGCCGGTCCCATTCGGTTCGCACGCTTGTGCTCCCCCCGGTCCCCTGGGCGCCCCATTGGGTATGGTTATAGACGGGGTCTACCGGGGCCGCTTCCACGTGTACGGCGCGCCAGTCGCATTCGAGCTCCTCTGCGACGAGCATTGGCAGAGACGTGTAGACTCCCTGTCCCATCTCCGACTTGTTGACAATGATGGTCACTATATCATCGGACCCGATATGAACAAAGGCATTTGGCAAGATCGGTGTTGTGGGTTGCGCCGCCGTCTCGGCCAGGGACTCGCGCTCCGGCAGGTGGAGGCCGAGCACCAGGCCTCCTCCGAGCACGGCGCTCGTCTTTATGAAGTCCTGGCGGCTTATCTTTATGATCTCGGTCATTTCGTCCCTCCCTCAGCCATCACTGCGGCTGCCCGATGAATGGCGTGGCGAATGCGCTGATAAGTTCCGCAACGGCAGATGTTGCCGGACATGAAATTGTCGATGTCCGCGTCAGTCGGTTGTGGTTTCTCGTTCAGCAACGCAATCGCGGACATGATTTGTCCCGAATGGCAGTATCCGCATTGAGGCACATCGTCGGCGATCCACGCCGTTTTGATAGGATGATTCTCGGGAATCCCTTCTATGGTAGTAATCTTCTTGCCCTCCGCGTCTTTCACCGGTATCTGGCATGACCGTTCGGCCTTGCCGTCGATATGAACAGTACAAGCGCCGCACTGAGCGATTCCGCATCCATACTTGGTGCCCGTGAGGTTGATTCTTTCCCTGATTACCCAAAGAAGCGGCGTATCAGGGGTTACATCCACGGTGTGCTTCTGGCTGTTGACTACGAGCGAGATCATAATCGCCTCCTCCTAGTATAGGGTCCAAAACCCAAGGTCTGAGGGCCAAAGACGCCTTTGCACTCTCGTGGCTAGATTCCGCTTTTGGTTTTTCTTCAGTGACAACCATAAACCCCGAACCACAAACCATGAACTATAAACCATGAACTATAAACCATGAACCATAAACCACGAACCATGAACCATGAACCATGAACCAACCTTCGTGGCAAATCGCTTCCAACTATATCGTCGAACCTCGTTCCGGGCAATACATTGGTAAAGACTTCCAAGAATGAGAACCGCAGCGCGGCAGGGCCGCAACCAAACGGCACACGTTGGGCGCGATGAATTGCGCCCCTACGAGGCATTTGGTTCAACCCTGTAGGGGCGCAATTCATTGCGCCCGCATTAGTTCCGTGCGACATGTCAATAGAATCACAACACAATTTCACCGTCCCTTCTCATCCACGGTCGTTCGTGATATAATATAGGTGGATTTATTCTGGGCCACGGCTGAATATTCTCCCGTCCGGCTCGTCTAAAACTACAAGAACACACGGCGAACTAGATGGGAAACCGGCAGCCGGCTGGTCTGAGGAGGTAAAGAGAATGAAAAAGGTTCTGATAATGGTGGCATTGGTTCTTGGGCTGACCGCTGTCATGGCATCGAGCGCACAGGCAGGGGTCGCAATAGGCGTTGGATGGGGTCACGGCGCATGGCACGGAGGAGTCGTTTATCACGGTTTCTATCCTCGGCCCTATTACGCGCCCAGGGTAGTTTACGCGGTTCCGGCGCCCGCATATTACTACTACCCGCCTGCGCCCGTTTATGTAGCGCCACCGCCTGCGCCAGTATATCCTTACTACTATTACCCGTACTATCCCGGCTATTACCGCTAAAGCAAACTATCGCCGCAGGAAAATGCAAGCGCTCCTGATTTCCCACAAGGGAGTCTGGGGCGTTTGCTTTTTTGTATGAAAGGGGGCGCGCAAGGCGCGGAATCAAAGCAGACCGGAGGCCGGAGACGGGAGACCGGAGGCAGCCGGTTTTGAATGCTGGATTGGAGCGCATCCCAAAGAAGCTGAATACGATATGTCATTCGTGCGAAAACGGGAATCCGTTGGCTACTTTACGGTATACTAGTGTGGCGTCTCAGAAATAACTTAAGGCGTTGCGAAGGGGGACTGTCCCAGATTTACGGGCGCTTTGCGCCGTAGAATCGGGACTGTCCCCGAAGCTCAAATGTAAAGAAGCGTTAGAGACACTACATTGGTGTGCTGTCACGATAAAAATTGCTGGCATCGGCGCTTGGTTCTTCGTAGGGGCACGGCGCGCCGTGCCCGTACAAATACCAACAAAATCAACTTAACATGACACTAGTACCGCTTTTCCTAAATAACATGCACTTAACTCGGCGACGTTCCCCCCTTTGCAAAGGGGGGAAGGGGGGATTTAAGACTCTTGTTTTCCAAGGATTTCTGCGACTTCCTAAATCCCCCTTTGTCCCCCTTTTTCA
>JACRIR010000205.1 GCA_016215705.1 Candidatus Poribacteria bacterium
CCGCACACTTCCTCGCCGTAGTTCTCTTCTATGTTCAGAAAATAGACGACTTCGCCGGCGATGTCGCGCTTGCACGTGTAATGCCTGAACTGGTCCTTGACGACGCTTTCCGTGGGAAGGCCAACGTCGTGAGTCCATGTGTACCGGACTTCGACCGAGCCATCCGCGCGTTCCTTCACGTCAAATTCGATTTGGTGCATTCCCGATGCCTCCTCAGAATAGGTTTGGGGGTTTGGGGGTTTGTAGTTTGTGGTTCATGGTTCATGGTTTATGGTCTAAGAGCCGTCACTACAAGAGCGCGTGACAAACTGACGAAATAATGAGTACATTCCGGAGACGCGAGAGAGAGCGTTACTCCGCGAAACGGATTCTGTGGCGCCAATAGGGAACCACGTAGGGCCTGCCTATGAGCCCTGCCGGCTCGGGCCGGGCGAGCAGGTTCGCCGCTGTGTTTGCGACTGTTATCTCGATGAAGTTTTCGCCCGGCTTCAAGAAGGTCGTAACGTCGAGAGCGTATGGCCTCCACAGGATCACACCGGCGATTTGACCGTTAACTCTTACTTCGGCTGCCGAGCACACGCGGTCGAATTTCAGGAACAACTGCCGGCCAATATATTTCATCGGAAGATCGAAAGAGGACCGGTACGTGAGGCTGCCGATGTAATTTGGAAAACCTATTTGCGCCCACGGCATTGCAGGAACGCCGTATTTCTGCTCGACAATCCTCCCTTCGATCACCCTGAAAGTTCCTGCGAGACAGACGGGCTCGATGCCATGCACACTAGGGAATAGGGTTTCATATGAGGGTTGCCGCCATACGAGGCGGAGACGATTGCGTCCTTTCTTGATGAAACGGGCGACCGGTAAGGCAACATTCGAGGCATCCCATATAAAACAGCGCCCGGGTTGCCCTTCGACCTTGAGGCCATTGAGTTGCACGGACCGCGGGCCGCTTTCGGAGCTTTCAAAGACGAGCGCGAGGTCTTCGGGGATATGCTCCGCATGAAACGTGGCGCTCATCGCAAACTCGCTTCCGGGGGGTGGAAAGTCATAGCCTATAAGAAGTCCGGCGTGCCTCGAGAGGTTGAGCAGCAGTTCATTCAACTCATAAGGCTCGAGTTGGGTGGAGTCGATGCCGAGCCATGCGACCCATCGGTCGGCAACGTCCGTCGTGACGTCCATCGGCTCATATTTGGTTGTCGGGAAGGTCAGTTTCCCAAGCGATTTCTTGATCGCTTGCCCCATCGCGGACGCTGCGCGGACCGCCTCTATCATGATGCGCGCCCGTGCGCCCAGTCGGGAGTCGCGTCGGGGCGCCCAATCCGTGGGCGCGCCGTCTGACAGGATATCGATGTCCCAATCGTCGAGCAGCATGATGTTTTTGACGGGGTAGTCTATCTCCCATCTTTCAGGCAGAAAAATTGGCGGCATCGCTTGCTCGACGGTGCGCGTGTGTCTGCGAGCGCCACGCATGAGTCGGACCTCGAGGGCGCTCGTGTAGCCGTCGGCATATTCGGTCGTAACCGACGTGAGATTCAGATTGGTGGAGTCGACGTGGTCAACCGGCGGCTCATCGGTGAACGCGAAGAACATTGCCTGGTTGGGGTGGAACCGAGCGGATATCCTCGTATGCTCTTCGTCAACCTTATAGGCAAGTGTGTTCTTCACCGAGCCGTCTTCTGGATTCCACACCTGCGGACGCCCTTTGCAGCGGAACGCCAGGTCCGCTTGTCCATCCTCTTCGCTGAGATTCGCAACGAAATAGCTGTCGCCGCCTTCGAGTTTGCGATGCAGACAGATAAGACTTCTTGCAAAAGCACCCTCGGCGACCACGTCGCGACTTGCAGACTCTTTCGTGATTCCGGCAAGACACTTGATTAGCCACTTGAGGTCGGCGTCACTGTCCGGACTTAGCCTGCGGCAAACGACATTGGACGCTCTTTTTTCTGCAAAAAGGACTCCCACCCGCTCGGAAACGGGTTCACCGTATTCATTGTGAGCGGGCATTTCATAGCCTAATCCTATCAGATATCCGCCCGCTGAGACGAATTGTTCGGCCAACTCGAGCATTTTGGCCGAAATGACCGCTGCCAGTGGCAGCAGAAGCAGTGAGAATTGCTCTCCTTGAATCTTGATCCTGCCGTCCTCGATTGTAGCTGCCCCTGCATCAAGGACCTCGTCGAAAAGGTAGTCGAAATCAAACTGGTTTCTCAGAAGAGTTTCGGAGGCCGCCTCGATGAAATCGGCCAACGCAGAGTTCTTTGCCCGAAGGTCGAAATCAGCCCAGAGACTCTTGAGGGGAAACGCGAAAAGAATCTCCGCTGTGTGGGCTCCCATCGAATTGACGAGGCTTAAGCGGGCAATATATTCGGAGAACTTGCCGTAGAACCGCCACCACGGCTGCGGGGGAAAGTGCGAGGAGGGATAGTCGCGCTTGCGAAGTCCACGGAGCGACATGAACGCGGCGTGGGGATTCACAAAATTTATTCCGCAGCCCTGGGCCCAATGGAGCACAGCCTTGAGCTTCTCGGGCGAGGACGCCCAACCGTTTCCGCCCCAGATTTCGCAAAGGGTACGGCGGGCGCCGCAGTGGTGGGCGACGCTGCTGAGGGCCTTCGGGCTGAAGTTTGCGTGTGTGAGGGCAGGGTGCTCTTTTTCAAACCCATGCTTGTCGCAGAGCAGATCGATTCCAGGCATATGCATCCGGCTCAAAGGGGCGAAGAAACTCACGTTCGTCGCGGGCAGACGCTGAATATTATCGTCGTCCATCAGGTGTCCGGTGAAAATGAGCCCCCGTTCCGACGCCCACGCGGATATCTTCTTGAAGAACGACTCGGCGTATAAATCGCGCGCGAGCTCGAAATAATTCGTTCGGTTGCGGACAATGGTTTCGAGCGGGATTCCATCGAGACGGCCCGCGAGAGAGGGGAGCGCTTCACGGAACTCGCGGCCAAAGCGATTCCGGAATGCGTCGGGCATGCAGCCGGTGTAAGGGAGCGCGCTGTAGTTCTCGATCTCGTCGGTAAAGACGCCGATGATCGGTGAACCGTAATATTCCTTCAACCGACGGTCGTACTCGAGGTGTGTGAGCCGCATGAACTCGTCAACTGCGGCCGGATTGAGAACGTCGAGGTATCCACGCTCGCCGCGCGCCCATGGCGCACTGCGGCTCACTTGCATAAGGTCGCGGACTTCCCGAAGAAAGAAGATGAGCATTCGGCCATGCTGAACGGCGGCTGCGCCGGTCGTAAGAGCATCCGTCCTATCAACTATCTCTTTCGCAGTCAGGGAGAATGCGCCGACGAGGCTGCCTGGAAGCTCTTGAAGAAGCTTCGCCGCCTGCGATGCGGGAACCAGTTTGTAGTCGAGCCCGGATTGCTTGAATTCCGGATGTTCCCTCAGCAGCCTGCCGCCGACGGGACCGCTCGGCCAATTGTATTCATCATAAATCCAGCCTTGCATCCGAAGCCGCTTGAGGGTCTCGCATATGAATCGGAGCTTTTCCCAGAAAGCATCGGAGAGGTATTCCACTTCCATTCCTGTGCGTGGGTGAATTATGACGCCCGCTATCCCCTTTGCTTTCATCTCTTCGAGTGAAGAGGACAGGCGTCCCTCATCGAGTTCGTCATTGAGAAACCAGAATGGAGTAGGGCCGTATTCGGCCGGCGGACGAGCGAAAAGCTCTCTTATCGTGTCGATGTGCATGATTGAGGACAGGCATCCTTGTGGGTCAGGATTGCTTCCCACGATGTGCGGCACCGTGCCGATATGATAGCACAGACCATAAGGGGATGCAAGCCCGCAAAAAGCTACTTTTGCAGCGCGCGCCCGGTCACACGGTGACCGCCAAAAAGCCCGTTTCCGCCAGATCAGTAACAGAGAAAAAAAGCGCTGAGTCGCCTTGACACCTTTAACTCCGAATGTTAAGATTCTCCCGTTTTCTCTTCATAGAAGTCTCGCCGCAGAGGGCACGACATTCTTTTGGTTGCCGCGAGAACGGGAATCCACTTCGGCCCCGCTAAATCAGGGTTCTTGCTTTTGGGAGAACAGCAGGAATCCACCATGATTATTGGAAAGCGAATCGGAACAGGAAAGAGTTGACGCGGCTTATGAATCCGGGAGAGCTTTTCGAGAAAATCATCAGTCTGCGCAGCGGGGCGGCTCCCGACAAAGATGTCGCGGAATACGTGGCGTCGACCCTGATGTCCGCGGGGGCGCGCGTTCAGGTTCAGCCGTTTCGTTACTCCGTCCACACAGACGTATTCGTGGGCGCAGCCGCCCTTCTGCTGTCGGCGCTCTTCTTGTTCAGCCTCTTGAGGAGATGGCGTCGCGCCGCGTTTTCTCTGGGCTTGGCCATCCCCCTGATACTTCTTTTTGAGCTTGCTCTCGACATTCACATGGTGAGCCGGCCGGGGGTCAAGAAAGCCGAGAACGTGGTGGCGCAATTCCCGGTGCAAAACCCAGCCCGGAGAGTCATTGTGGGGACACACTACTCCATCGAGAGCGGCCTGCCGGAACATAGAGGTCGCTTCGAAGCGACCGTCTCGGCTTTCTTGTTGCCGATGAGCCTTGCGATGGCGGCCCTTGGGTTGCTGCAACTCATCATGTATCTCGGCAGCTTTGAATCGGAGGACGCGCGAACGGTCATGTTTGTCATGGGGGCGGTCTGCATGCTCTACTACGCGCTGTGGTTCGGGAAATCACTCGAAGCTGATATGAGACCGCGGTCGCGCACCGGTGCGCAAACCGGGGTCTCCGAGAATGCCGGCTCGATAGCCGCGCTGGGTATGGTCGCGCGCGACTTATCGATCCAAGACCCGCGTCTTCAGAGTACGTGGGTCACGATTGCGTTCTTCGGGGGGAGCAAAACGGAAGGAACCGGAGCGCGGACATTCGCGCGGAAGCTTCCGGGTAAACGCTCAGGCGGAATCTCAAGCGAGCAAGAGCGCGGCCTGCCCACGTATTTCATAGGATTCGACGAGATCGGGCGAAGCGCCCGATTCAGTTGCGTAGTCCCTGACAACGTCAGCATGAACTCGCTATATGTGGACCGTGAATTGATTCGTATCCTCAACAGGGCGGCAATTGCGACAACGGGGCGGCAGATCGAGACCGTAACTGCGGCGGTGACCGATTCAAGAGGCTTCGTCGAGCGCGGATTCCCCTCGGTCACGGTTACGGCCCTCGAGGAGGGAAACGCCTCTCAAACCGGGCAAGCGGACGAGAAATACCTCCCTGCCGGCGTTGCAATGCTCGAAAAAACGCTCCTTGCGTTTGACAGCCTGCAAATGCCTTGACATAATTTCATAAGCGTGGCCCTTAATCGGGGATACCATGCCGCATGGCGCTTTTTCGGGGACACGATGCAGCATCGTGTCCCCGAAAAAGGGGTTGCTCCTTGGAAGGAGGAAAGAGAGTGAAATGAAACGGTTGCCCGTAGTATTAGTGTTTCTTATCGCTTTGTCGCTTGCCGCGACGGCGTGTGAGACAACAGGCATGAACGTCGGCCAGATAAACTTTGTATCGCCTGAAGAGGAAATCCGCCTGGGAAAGAACGTGGCGGCCGAGGTTGAGAAGAAGGAGCGCGTCCTGCAGAACCCGGCGCTTACGGCCTACGTAGATGAAATCGGGCGGAGGATCGTGGCGCAGACCGAAAGACCCGGCATTCCTTACACATTCAAGGTAATCGACAATGACAAGGACGTGAACGCATTCTCACTACCCGGCGGTCCCGTGTACGTGAACACGGCTCTGCTCAAGTACGCGGATAACGAGGCGGAGTTGGCCGCTGTGATCGGGCATGAAGTCGCGCATGTGGTTGCGCGGCACGCGACCGAACAGATGACCAAAGCCTTTGGGCTCGAGCTTCTTGCCGAAATAGCTTTGGGGAATAACCCTAATGCGGCTGCGCAGATGGGCGCCGACATCGCCGGCTCCTTGGGCATGCTCAAGTTTTCGCGCAATGACGAACTCGAGGCTGACCGGTTGGGGCTTCGCTACATGTTTGAGGCCGGATACAGCCCGAACGCCATGACCACATTCCTGGAGAAGTTGGGCAACCTAGAGAAGGAGCATCCAAGCCGTGTGGCGACTCTTTTTAGCTCTCACCCGGTGTCTCAACAAAGGGTAGATGCGCTTCGGCGAGAAATCTCGATGTTGCCACCCGGCCGAAGCGTAGGCTACTACGCCGAGCGTTACAGGGAAATAATAGATAGGGAACTCAAATGAGAGTTGTGTTTGCCGAATGCTGAAGCAGGTTTTTCGCAGTGGCGCAATTCATTGCGTCCAATCGATTCAGAAAGGAGAAATACTGCCATGAATCGTAGAACCACATCCTTAGTTGCCGGGCTTGTTCTTGCATCATTCATGATATCGGGCTGCGTTGCGGCGGCAGCCGCCGGAGCCGCCGGCGGAGCGGGCACTTATCGGTGGGCGCGAGGCAAACTTACGTTCACATCTAATTACACCGTGACTGAATGCCACGACGCAACCATCTCTGCTTTCAAGGAGCTCGGCATAACAGTTGTGAGCGACAGCACCGATAAACTGTCGGGCAGGATCAAAGGGACGACGCCGACGGGCGAATCGGTGTCCGTCGACCTCGAGCCTCAAGGCATGCGTATCACTAACATCGATGTTCGCGTGGGGTTCTGGGGCAACCAGGGTCAGTCGACAAAGGTGGCTGACACGATCAAGAAGTACCTGTAGCAACGAATCCATTTTGGATTTTTGATTGCCCGCGAAGAATAGAAGAAAGATTCCGGGACAAGCAAAAGATTTGTGTTTGAGAAGGGGAATATGCCCGGCAGCATGAGATGCGCCGTTATAGGACGCACCGATGCTATCACGCGCGGCAGAATTGCATGAGGGCGTCGACCAATGTGTCCAGTTCTTCTCGAGTGTTGAAGTAGTTCACTGATATCCGCAGGTAAGAGGGCGGCGGCGTAAAACGTGTGATAATGCCCTTCTTAAGCAGCGCCGAGAAGACATCGCGTGAACTCTTGCCGGTGGTTTCCACGGCTACGAGGCCCGCCGATCTTTCCCATTCTCGAGGAGTTATGATCTTTACGCCTTTTGTGCGCGCGAGGCGTCTCTTCAAATAGCCCACATTGGCGCAGATTGCCGATTCTATGTTGTCCGCCCCATACTCCTCAGTGAATTCCAGCGCCTTTATCCAGCCGGCTATCAGCGCAGCGTTGAAGTCACACATCTCGAATTTCTTTGCGGTCGTGTGATATGTGACATTGCCCGCCCGGTCCGCCTTCCTGGCCGACTCGTTTCCGGCAAAAGTGAGTTTCAGATGTGGGATTCTGTCTTTTCGCACATATAGGGCGCCCGTCGCATCGGGTCCCAGCATCCACTTGTGGCCCGGAAAAGAATAGTAGTCGCATCCGGTATCGTGCAGGTCGATGCGGAACACGCCGACCGCTTGTGCGCCGTCCACGAGAAGCTCGGCTCCGTGCCGCGCGCACAATGCCGCCAGTTCTTTGATGTGGAGGCGGAGGCCGGTATTAAAACTGACGTGGCTGACTACGACAAGACGTGTGCGGGCGTCGATCGCTCGGGCCAGCTTGCGTATGGGATCATGTGCGTCGGCCAAGTCCACGATTTCCAGGTCGACCCCATATCTATCGCGAACAGCGTAGGCCGGTATCAGTCCGGCGCCGTGCTCGATGTTCGTGGTGACAATCTTTTTGTCGGGATGCCATTCGACTCCGCCGAGGACGATATTTATTGCTTCGGTTGTGCTTCGGGTGAGCGCTATCTCGCTTGGGTCAGCGCCGAGGAAACCGGCAAGCCGCGCGCGAAGGGTCTCTATGCTCTTCCTCATGTGGCGGTAGACGTGATGCGAAACCCCTTCGGAGGAAAGCCAGTCCAGAACCCGTTTTTGTTCTTCCAGGACCCGTACCGGCGATGGCCCCGACCAGCCAGTGTTGAAAAAGATTTTTCTACTGACCACCGGGATCTCTTCACGAGCGCGCCGGAAGGTTTCTTCGAATTGTGCATTTCGGTTCATGAAGGCGATCCTTCTTTCGGTACTGTGTCGAGCCTGAACTGGTGCGCAGCATCTTTCGTAAGTTGTCCAGCAGACAGTTCCGCAATTCTAACAGGTGGTGGTTGTAGCGTCAAGGACAACTGTGGCGGGACAACTGTGAATTTGCGGATGGTGTTGCCGGGTGTGCGGAAGAAGCAAGAAAGAAGAATCGGGGACACGACAGCGCATCGTGTCCCCGGTTTTCTGCGTCAGGTCCCCGAAAGAAGCATCAGAGCGAACTAGCAGCAAGCTGTCTGTATTATCTCTCTTGGGAGGCCCATGACGGGGGTGGCGCCAGTTTCTGTTATTATGAGAAGGTTCTCGAACTGGAACCCGCCTTCGCCGCCCATCCTTCTCAATCCCATGGCGCTAAGCGATTCTATCTCGAAGGTCATCCCCGCCTCGAGCACGGTTTCGTCCGTGCCCGCGACGACGGGCGGCTCCTGCACGTCTATTCCTATGCCGTGTCCGTACATCTCGAATCCCATCATTTCGGCATCCTCGATGACGGTGTTGACCGCGCGCCAGACATCCATGGCGCGAACGCCCGGTTTCGCCGCTTGCACTGCGGCGTCGAACCCTCTGCACACGTTTTCCCAACATTTCTTGAAACTGTCCGTGGGCGGCCCGACATTGATCATTCTGCCCATGTCGGCCCAGTATCCCTTGTAGTTCATAATCATGTCGATCGACAGGCAATCGCCCTTGTTAATTATCACACCGTCGAAATGGTAGCCGGTGTCATACATTCCTTCTTTCTCAGGGCCGCACATGATGTGACCGGGCACCACCCATTCCGCATCGTTTTCATAAGCTTTCAAGAGGAATATCTTGCCGACGTCTCGTTCCGTCATCCCCGGTCTGTACTGCTCGGCGACTGCGGCCATCGATTGTCGATGTATCGCAGCGGCCTTCATGAGTCTGTCTATTTCGAGAGGCGATTTGACCATGCGGCATCCCCAAATTACCTTGTCGCCGTCCACAAACCGCGCCTCGGGCAAGTCTTTCATCAGCGTTTGGATATCGTTCAGCGGCCTCGGAATCCACGTGTGGCCGAGTGAGCCCTTCTCGAGGGCGATGTTTCCCTTGCCATAGCCCATTTCTTTGACGGTTGCGGCAACCTCACCAGGGAATTCCCTCTCCGACTTCACCTGGTGCACATCCGACTGCGTTCTGATGTCCCTTATCCAGCTCTGCCCCTCGACGGTCCATCGAAAGAAGTCTCCCGTGATGGCAACGGGCTCGCCCTCTATCGGGATCAGAGTGACGAGCGGTTGGATGCTCGGGAGATGCCAATGTATGGACGTGAAACCTGCGAAGTATCTGCAGTTCTGCATGCTCCAGAGCATGAGAAGATCAATCTTGTTCTCGCGCATGAGCTTTCGAGCTTTGTTTATCCTTGCTTTCCATTCGGCATAGGGAACGTCGGGAAACCGTGGTTGAGGCCCAAAAAGCACATATCCTTGCGGTTCCGGGGCTTTCGTTAGAGTCATGGCTGATACCTCCTTTATACTACTCTTGTCTGACTTCCTGAATTTGTGTCGAGACTTTCTGAACGAGTGATGTTCAGGCTCATTGATGTTGCTCGCGGCACACTATGAGTGGTTTTGAGGGTGCGCAACGCTGGAAACGTCCCATGCTTGCGGACAGGGATCGAACGCCGGCCTGACCGCGGACTTCAATCGACGATGGTACGTTTCTTCGGATCAAGCTGAAGCGAGGCGATCTCGCATAAGAGATCGAAAATCGCCTTCTTGCTTGAAAGGGCCGGGTCCATAGCCACCTGTAGAAATAAGCCTTCCATGCAACCGACGAAGAGCAGCGCGGACTTCTCGGGGTTGACACGCGCAAACTCTCCTTGCAAAATCCCATACTCGATGATATCGCGGATCGCCTTCCTGAAATGTTTGTAGGAATTTTTCATGCAGCGTCGGATGTCTTCGTCATTGCTTGCCATTTGGTAGAGATTGAGAAAGACCCTGTCGACTTTCTGGTCAAAGATGAACTTCTCCACAAGGAACAATAGTGTTTTCTTGAGGCGTTCCCATGATGGATCATCAGGCGCCACCAGGCCGCGCAGTATTTCTTCCTGTTGGCTCACATAGTCTTCGACAAAAGCGAAAACGATCTCCTTCTTGCTTTTGAAATAGTAGTGCATTACACCATAGCTGACGTTGGCGGCGTTAGCGATATCTTTGATGGTGATTTGCTCGTGCCCCCCACGCGCCAGGCACTCGAAGAACCCCTCGAGTATTTGTTTCCTTCTTTGGCTCGTGATTTTTTTTCTTGGCATGCACTATTCCTGAAAGCGTATTTTGGACAACGGGCTAACAATCACTCAAAATATCATTAGTAAGCGCCAAATGTCAAATCACCCTTCTGTATTTTCTCCTTAAACACTTCCGTTGGAACTCGTTTCGTGCGTTCTGATTTTCGCGGGTTGACCGCGACGCCAGGCGACGTCTCGCCCCCGACGTCACAAGTCGGGATATTCGTCCAGAGAAGGCGTGGACATCCGCGGATACAGAAGAAGGGGAAGACTTGCCGTCTTCCCCTTTCCTGGTATAACGAAAGGTGCAGGGGGAATACTTATGGAAAATCAATCAACTGAAGGACAGTCCGGCAGATCAGTCGCCTCGACGCCGCCATTGACCGCCGCATACAGAGGCGATGTCGGGAACTTTGTCGAAGCCCTGTCATAACGAATGAACTCGACGTGCCCGTCCATGAACAACACGTTCTGACCAGCGGGAACATGGCTGAACTCGCTGATGTTCGTTGAAATCTGGTCCCACATGAGCGGTATCACGCTCGAGCCGGACTCTGAGCCGGTGAGAATCGTGTTGATGTCGGTGACGAGGAACCTGTCAACGCTCGTGGACAGCCTGTTAATGGTGCTGCTTCTCGCATTGCCCGAGCCGGTGAACCCGAAGGAGGCCAGGTTCACGTTGCGGTCGCGCCAGCCGTTGGTGTTCGCAGTGCTGATTGCCAACGCCATATCAGTCAAAAGGTACGTGCTGAGCCCAGACGCCATTTCGCTGTTGTTCATGATCATATAGCTGGCGTACACATAGCTGTTGGTGCTGATGCAGTCAGGGTGCACTGTGCCTTTGCCGAACGACGCCGTTGTGGCGCCCCACGTGTTGTCGCTCAAGCTCGTGTTCTGCGTCAGGCGGAAATTCGTCTTCGGATTTGACTCAGGGTCCGAAGGACACATCATAATCGCGGCATCCGTCAAGTACTCAGGATACACACAGTTAGCGTCAAACATGAACCTCGGGGAGAATTTCGCGAGCGGCGGGAATATTTCCTTATTCTCCGTCGCATACAGGCCCAACACGAGACCGAGCTGCTTGAGGTTGTTCACGCAAGCAGAACGGCGGGCCGATTCTCTTGCCTTCGCCAGCGCCGGCAGTAGGATCGCAGCTAAAATACCGATAATAGCTATTACCACCAGCAGCTCGACAAGAGTGAACCCCTTGCGGCCATGAAACAGTTTACTCATCTCATTGCTCCTTTCATTCAAACAGTACACTAGAAACCGCCAACATCTTCCCCCCGCGCCTTGCGATTAGCAGGACTTATCACGTCACGGAACCGTGTGACTCCTAGGTTGTTTCTCTCTTAAGTCACCTCCCCCCATTGTGCTTGTCCACGTCTCAATCTGTGCGGCCAGCATTATACCACAACAATATCTGTCTGTCAACAGACATAATTAACTTTTCAGAGATTTTCCCGCCTGTCGAGATCGCGGCAGGCGAGAACTCTGAGGAGCTTTCAGGAAGTTGGTTCGATACGAACGCTCATCAATACATTGCCTAGGCCGCCTACGTCCATTCCGGGGTCGGTGCAGGTAATGCCCTCGATGGGAGACGTGAGGTCCCGGTTGTGGCTGCAACGGTCCAGGTAGACGGAGACGCATCGCGCAAGCGGGGCGATTGCGCCCGGACACAGGGGACAATCTGTAGCTTCCTTGTCGATTTGAGATCCGACAATGACTATCTTTTGACCGATCTTCATGCCGACCGTGCAATACTTGGACTTCACGACCTCTGCGACCAGCCGGTATTTGGCCATATTCTCTATTGCGTTCTTGAATGCTTGCTCTCGCTCCGGAGAGACGCTTGCGATGTCCTCGTCTGACATTTGGAGCATGTCCTTCGCCAAAGCCGTCAACATCGGATCTTTCATAGTTTTGCCTCCTTTGAGTTACCCCGGGAAAGATAAGAACCGGATTTCTGATAGGATCATGTTTTCGGGTTCACCACACTTTGCAGTGGAAGCCGGTATTTGGCCATATTCTCGACGGCGTTCTTAAACTCGCGTTCTCGGACGAGAGTTTCCTTTGTGACGTCTTTGCGGGTTGTTTGGAGCGTGTCGTTTGATAAGACCGTCAACACAGGATTTGTTGTTTCGCACTTCATTCAGGTTACCTCAACATATGGGCCAGAATCCGAAAGGCCGGTTTCTTTTTGCGTTCAGCGGAGCAATAGTCTAACGACTCATCCATGCGATCACTGGGAAGAAGAATCGCAAGACCGCTGCGAACACCAGTGGTTTCATCCACAAGACTTTCTTAACCTCATCGAATTCTATGAGGGTGCCATCGGGGTCTTTGATATAAGCGAAGAAAGCATTGGTCCCTGCTCCCATATCCATATACGTCGGAGAACAGTACGCCTTTGTTTTCATGCTTCTCTCAACTTCGGCCACTGCGGCTCGAATGTCATCCACCTCAAAGCAGCACTCCATTTGTCCAATGTCTCCCCATCGGCGACCCGCGAACAACTCCTTTCCCTGATAGCCGAGCACTTGCACGAGCCGTATTACGCCGCCGTCCGACGTGACAAAGGGGCCATTAAGCCGCTCGGTTCTTTGGAGAAGCACTTGTCTTTGCGCGAAACTTCTCCCGAAAAGAGGCTGCAAGCCCGGCTCCTCCTGGACGATATCAAGAAGTGTCACATTGTAACCCAGGATATCCCGGTAGAAAGGAAGAGATTTGTCGATGTCCCGGACTCCGACCGTAACTTGCACGAGACCACTGACGTTCGGCTCCACTGGAGCCCCCGGAGAAATATCAACGAGTTCGATAAGGTTCCCGTCGGGGTCAGCCAGAAAAGCGGATTCCCATCGCTGACGGGAAGCGAGTTCGGTGACGTAAGAGCGCACTTTGGGTTTTACGCCAATTTGTTGCAGTCGGTTTATAAAGCCGGGAAGATTGTCCACCCGATATCCGGTGGCCAAAAACCCGATGTCGCCCCATCGCATTTCGAGTGGACGGGGGGATGTCGAGAGGTATTGGACAAGCTCTACCAGTCCCCTTCCACGGGCGCTGAGAGCCATGATAATGCGCATTTTCACCAGTTCTCCGATGATCGGCTCCATCTCCTTACTGGCGCCCACGTAGTCGGATATTTTGACGGGGAATCCGAGAACCTTTTTGTAGAAATCGTAGCTGGCGGCTGCGTCGGTGACTCCCAAGCCAACATGCTGTAATGAGGTGATCACTTTTGCTCCTCCCCTGAATCAAGCCACTTTGTTTGACTGCGCTGATAACTGTCTTTGCAGTTCGGACACATTCTCAATCTCTGTCCATAAAGAGGAAATTTCAAGAAATCTCCATTCTCTCCAGTTTCTTTTTAAGAATCTGAAGGAACTTGGCCGCAGGCGCTCCATCCACAGGCCTGTGATCGAAAGAGAGAGAGAAAGCTTCATGATCGGCGCGATCTCTCTTATCGTTCTTGACCACGGGTTTTTTCACGATCGAGCCGACTCTCGGGAATCCACAGTCATTTTAATATCTCTTCACAGCCAGACACAGCGTAGTTTCAGTGCGATGAATCGCGCCCCCACGGAATCATCTGATTCATGCCCGCAGGGACGCAATTCATTGCGCCCTTGCTGGCAGAAGCGTCCTTGTGCAATTATCTTCTCATTAAGCTCAGGGTGATTCGGGATTCAGGCTCTGTATGTTGGTTGACAGACATAGTATCACAAAAGGGGTTGGCTGTCAAGAGCTTCTTGCGATAATCTGGGGGAGAAAATATTGCAAGGAATTCAGGCGAAGGGGGATTTCCGGAATCATTTCGACAGTTGCTTAGCCGGCGTTGTCCGCTTTCTTCCGGAAATCGGGAACATAGCCGGTCTTCACAAGGTTTGAATCTCCTCGGGCGACCAGGTTGCCTTGGTCGTCGAGAATCTCGCAGACCGCATGAGCGATGCGCCTGCCTGAGCGGATGAATCGCGCTCGCGCGGTGACAGTTTTGCCGACTTCTACTTTTCCAATAAAGTTCACGTGCAGATCAATGGTCAGCATGAAGCCTTCCTCGCCCAAAGTGGCCGCGGTCATCCCGATGAGGTCGTCGATGATGGCCGCCTGAATGCCGCCGTGGAGGAGCCCGGTGGGATTTGCCATTTCAGGCCGTATCTTGAAAGTCATTTCGATTTCGCCCGGGTTGCAGGATACGATACGTCCGTCAAGCCAATTGGTGAAAGGCGGCGCATTTTCAAGTTTCTTTCCTACGAACGCGCGGAATACCTCGACCATGGGGTTCGTGCCTGATTTGTCTTCCATTTCTCACTCCTCGCTAAATAGTGTCATAGTGCGCTGCCCGGTTAAGTAATTCTACGAAATGGCGCAGCCTTTGTCCAGTAGAGGGAAGTGAAACTTGCACTTGACAGGCGACAAGAGTCAAGATAGAATGTCAGTTGACAGACATAACTACTATTGCAAAAGCAAGAATCAAGGACTAGTTCTGACAAAAGGAGGCGTTCAAATGGCACTCAAGAAGGCGCCAGAACCACAGGGTTATGAACTGTACGGGCCGACCCCCAAATTTCCGGATGTTCCCTATGCCGAATGGAAGGCAAGAATCGACAAGGTGAAAAAGCTGATGCGGAAGGAGGGCATCGACCTTCTCATGCTTTGGATGAAGCAGAATTGCCGATACTTCGCCTGTTTCACTTCCGGCCACTGGGAGCTCCCGAGCATCCAGCCACTTGTGGCATTGATTCCGGTAGACGGCGAGCCTGTCGCGCTTACCGGAGAGTTTTTCAGGTGGACGGTAGAGGCTCAGAGCTGGATTCGCGACATCAGAACACAGCTTGACGTTCACCAGGCCGATTCGGAGCGGGCATTTCCTAAAGACGTCGCCCAGGCCGTGAAAGACATGGGCTATGAAAAAGCGACCATCGCTCTGGAGAAAGGCCCGCTGGGACACATGTATATTCCCCGGCCGCTGAACGATATCGAGACGCTGATGAAGGCGTTGCCTCATGCAAAGTTTGTGGACGGTGACAAGGTGATCTGGGAGTGCCGTATGATCAAGTCGCCGCTCGAGATTGAAAGACTGACCAAGGCCGCCATGATCTACAAACAGGCGCTGTCGACGGTGGTCGAGAAGTACAGGCCGGGGATGACGGAAAACGACGTAGGCAAGATATACGTCTGCGCCGCTATCGAAAACGGAGCCGACAAGACTGGTATCGGCCATATCATGTGCGGCTCCGACCGCGAAGGGATGTGGGATACCGGTCACTATTTTGACGGATGCACGATAAACAGGGGCGATTACCTGTCGCTTGACACCCCTGTCCGGTACAAGGGATATTGGGCCGATATGGGGAGAATAATCAACGTCGGTCCCGCAACTGAGAGTTGGAAGAACTACTGGGACGCCATCGGACGCGGGTTTGACGCGGCCGTCAAGGTGGCAAGGCCCGGTGTCAAGGCCAAGGAAGTCTGGAAAGCCGTCAATGACGCAGTCGAGGAAGGGGGACTCATGGGCTTCGAAATGTATGGCCATGGGATCGGCATAGATGTGCAAGAACCGCCTGTCCTCGGGATGACCGGTGAAGATATTCTGGAAGCGGGAATGACATTCGAGGTCGAATCGCTCGGGGGTTCGGCGCTCAGAAAATTCGGGGGCCCCGGGATATTCCAGTACGAGAACCTGGTGATCATAACCGAAAACGGTTGCAGCCCCGTTATCGGTCTTCCTCACCATATTATCGAAACAACACACTGCTAGTTTTCAAGAAGCATCCAGGCCCGCGTGCGCGGAAAACGGGGACGCGATTCAGCATCGTGTCCCCGTTTTATTGGGCAAAATTCGCTATACCGATTTGAGCACAAAAGGGAGGGCGGCGTGGGCGTGGACCGGAAGAAGATCGTGGTCCTGGGCGGATGCGGACAAGCCGGAAGGGCTATCGTACGCTTGCTCCTTGAGCGCACGGATGCGTCCGTCGTTATCGCCGGACGGAGCCTTGAGAAGGCCCAAGCGCTGGCGAATGACATGCGAAGAATGCACGCGGGGGCTCAGGTCGCGGCTTCGTGCGCGGATGCGGTGAAGCCGGCCAGCCTGGGAGATGCCTTTCGGGGCGCCGACATTGTGATCGTCGCCTCAACAACCGCGAATTTCACGGCAAACGTTGTCAGGGCCTGCCTCGATGCTCGCTGCGACTACTTCGATATCCTCGACAGCCCTGAAGTGGCGGACATTTTGAATCAGTTCGCTCAGCAGGCGAAAAAGGCCGGTAGGCTTTTCATCACTCAGGGCGGACTTGCTCCCGGTATGCCCGCCGCAATTGTTCGTCTTGCGCATGCTTCTCTTGACAATCTCCGTGGCGCGCGACTCGGGCTTGCGCTGAGCCTGAAGACAGCGGAGCGGTATGAACAGGTCTATGACGTTTTCGATTTCATCGTAAAGACCCGACCTGTCGCGTTCGAGGGAGGAGTCTGGCGGAAGAAATCGCTTGGGGATACGACCACTATCGATTACGGAGACCGGTTCGGTTCCCGCCAATCGTTTGCCATCGACATGCCTGAGCTGCATGCTCTGCCCGAGCAGTTGGGGTTGGAGGATTTGAGCATTTATGCAGCCAGCCCTAACCAGATGGTGGACTATCTGTTGAAGAAGCTGATCATGGGCCTGCACAGAATCCGGCCGCGTTTAGGTTGGCCGACCCTTGCCCGATTGATATTCCGGGCATCCAAACAAATGGCTCATGAGCCAAGCGGATTCAGCAACGTTCTGGAAGCATGGGGACAGCGAAATGGTGTGGACAGGCGACTGCGAATCGTTATCGAGCACGAAGACAACTACTTCGCTACCGCCGTGACGGTGATTGCGTTCTTGCGCCAGTACTTTTCCGGCGCGTTCAAGGAAACGAAAGGTGTCAGGATGATGGGACACCTGATTGATCCGGAACGGTCACTTCACGAGATTCAGGAAATGGGTGTGACTGTGCGACGCGAGGGTTTTTGAGTTTCACAGAGCGGCGAAGCCGCAACCAAAGAAAAAGAGGGATCCGCAGATTTCGCAGATTTACACAGATTCTAAGAAAAAGCAACAACAAAAAGAGACCTCATCCACGAAGCGACACAAAGGAGCATCACCAAGAGAAGAAGAGGAAACGGGCTCACTGGTTTGAACTGATTTGCGCAGATTTTCAGAAAAAGAGAAATCGCGACACAGATTCAAGATTTCGAAGGTGAGTAGTACAGAGTGGAAATCCGGGGACACGATGTCGCATCGTGTCCCCGGATTTCCCACCGCATCGTGTTCCCGAATTTCCCACCGCATCGTGTTCCCGAATTTCCCCTGGTTAAGCATTCAGGACCCGCTGGTTCTAATGGGCGACAATGCCTCCCCACCCACAAACTCTCTTAACCGCCGCAGCGGCGCTCATCATTGCCGCCTCCATGGCTTCTCCACAAAGGACACTACTGACAAAGGAAACGCCTCTCAGTTTCCTTGTTCCCTCCAGGAAATCCAGGATGCGGCCGTGTGCTCCAGGGGGATAGAGCGCATTTATGAATTTGTGCCGGTGGACCTTTGCATCTTCGATCCACTTTGAGAGACCCGGCACCATCAGTTCGATGTCTTCTTTGGCTTTTCTTAGCACTACGTCATCGGGCTTGTCCACCAGGTCCAGCGACATGGGGTGAATTCCGAATCCGACAAGGATGCTCTTCCCGCTTGGAACCGTTTCCGGCGCCTTTGAAAGTTGATCAACGGCGTATCCATACGTCTTCCTGAGCCTGGGGTCATTAAAGTAACACCAGATGTTCTTGTCCAGCGGTCTGTCAAGAAAGAAGACCGGCATAGGAGCTTGGGCGTAGGTTACCGATTCGAGAAAACGTCGTTGTTCCCCCATCTCTTCCGGCATGAGAGGAGCGGCGGCTGGAGGCGTGGTGGCGACTATGACGTGGCCGGCCTTAATGACCGAGCCGTCGTTCTCCAGTTGCACTCCGACCACGGTGCCTTTTTCGGTCACGAGTTTCCGGACAGGGCTCTCATATCGGACGCGCAAGAGCTTGGCTAACTCACGGGCAAGCGAGGCAGTGCCTCCTGTCAGGGTAAAGAAGCCGGGGAAGAGCATGGTTTGGAAATGCCTCATGAAGCAGTAGAAGCTCATCCACTCCGGAAGCCCGCAGGTGGCGCCCATGCTTAGGACAGTCAAGAAGTAATCCTTAAGCGGGCGGTCGTGTGGAGACTTGAATGCCTCGAACACCTCCATATTGTCGTAGTCGGGCATATCCTCCGAAATCACATACCTGGGAAGCCGGCGTCCGAACAGAAAATGTTTCAGCACAAATTGGTATATCCGCAGATTGCCGCGCAGGCCGAGAAGCTTCATATACGGATTGTGACGGTCATACACGTAGAAGGAACCGTCTTCAAGCGAGTACCTCATGTTTCCGGAAACAGGTCTCTTGGTGGATTTCAGGTTTGTCGCATCTATAAGTTGGAGCGCGTTGCGGAAGTCGGAATGAAAGAATTGCGCTCCGACGTCTACCCGATCGCCCTTTCGCTCCAAAATGATGGTCCGTCCGCCCGGCCGCTCAGAGGCCTCCAGTATCTCAACTTCGTATCCCCTCTTCTGCAGCCAGTAGCCGGCCGACAACCCTCCCAAGCCCGCCCCAATGATTATGACCTTCCTGTTTTCCATCGGTTCATGAGTCCCTTCTGTCGTTCCCATGTGCGCGAAAAACAGGGGACACGATGCGGCATCGTGTCCCCTGTTTTCCGCACGGTATCTCCGATCTTCTGCACATAGAATTTCCGGCACACAACACTAGTGTAGTGTCTCTAACGCTTCTTTACATTGATCTTCGGGGACAGTCCCGATTCTACGGCGCAAAGCGCCCGTAAATCTGGGATGGTCCCCTTCGCAACGCTTCAAGTTATTTCTTAGACACTACACTAGCTGGTAAGAACGCCTCCCCACCCGCAAACTCTTCTGACTGCTGCCGCGGCGCTCACCATCGCTGCTTCGATGGCCTCTCCGCAGAGTACGCTGCTGACAAAAGAAACCCCTCTCAATGTCTTTGCTCCTTCCAAGAAGTCGAGCACACTGCGATGCGCTCCTGGAGGATAGAGCGCATTTACGAACTTATGTCGATGGACCCTCGCATCCTCGATCCATTTCGATGAGCCCGGTATCATCAGCTCAATATCTTCTTTGGCCTTTTTCAACACTACATCATCAGGTTTGTCCATCAAGTCCAGTGTCAGAGGGTCAATCCCGAATCCGACCAGCACGCTCTTGCCGCTCGGGATCATTTCCGGAGCTTTGGAAAGCTCGTCAATCGCGTATCCGTATGTTTTCCTGAGCTTGGGGTCATTGAAATAACACCAGATATTTCTGTCCAGCGGCCTGTCCAGAAAAAAGATCGGCATGGGGGATTGGACGTAGGTAACCGACTCGAGAAAACGCCGCTGCTCTTCCATCTCCTCCGGCATCATCGGCGCCGCTGCTGGAGGTGTGGTGGCGACTATCACATGGCCGGCCTTCTTGACTGAGCCATTGCTTTCCAATTGTACTCCGACAACCCGGCCCTTCTCGGTCACGAGTTTCCGAACGGGAGTTTCGTAGCGCACCGACAGGTGTTTTGCCATCTCATACGCAAGTGAGGCAATGCCTCCCGTCAGAGTAATATAATTGGGGAAGAAGATATTGCTGAAATGCCTCATGTAGCAATAGTAGCTCATCCACTCGGGCAACCCGGAAGTGCCGCCCATGCTTATTACGGTTACGAGGAAGTCTTTCATCGGGCGGTCGTGTGGGGAAGTGAACCCATCAAACACTTCCATGCTGTCCCAGTCGGGCATGTCTTCGGAAATCAGATAGTGGGGGAGACGGCGTCCGAACAAGAGGAATTTCAGGATAAACCGATACATCCGCAAATTGCCGCGGAAACCGAGGAGCTTATTGTACGGGTTTCGGCGGTCAAACACGAAAAACGAGCCGTCTTCGAGCGCATACCTTATATTCCCCGAAATAGTTCTCTTGGTCGAACCCAAGTTCATGGCGTCTATGAAGCCGAGGGCGTTATGGAAATTGGAATGATAGAATTGTGCCCCGATGTCCACCCGGTCACCCTTACGCTCCAAGAGAACCGTTCGTCCACCAGGTTGAGCCGAGGCCTCCAGTATTTCAACCGCGTATCCCCTTTGCCGCAGCCAGTAGCCGGCTGACAACCCTCCCAGACCCGCCCCAACGATTATAACATTCCTGCTTTCCATCGGTTTACCCTCCAAGAATGGCACAAGAGCATTGTCAAAAGGGTTTTGTCTCCGCAATACGGCAGGGAAGTCTCATGACGGCATTGCAGGCATCCTGAATAAACGCAAAGCGCAGGAGGAATCGGTTGGGTCGAAAGGCTTTGCAAGGTTGACGTATGGACTTAATCCGGATCGATATGGCCGCTGTTCCGAATTGGGAAACGTTGTTTAATATGAGGACTGCAACGTGCCCTTCATCTCAGCGGGGCGAGCCTCAAACCTTTTCCCCCTGCGCCTTGCGCGTGCTGGGACTTCCTTAAGATACAAAAAACAGTCCGATTCGATTGACTCTTCCGTTCTTGGCATTCCCGTTGGTTCCGGGATTTCAGGAACGCGTTGTCGAATTCGGTCAGCCGATATTGTACCACGCGAATATATGTTTGTCAACAAACCTATATTTGTTCTCGAAAAAGATGCGCTCTCCAGTTGCGTAGTCGATTTGCCAAATCCTATGCGTGTTTTGTACGGGCGACCCGGCGGGTCGCCCGTACAAAGGTTGCTTGGATGATAGCACAAATAGGAGGTTGAGCGGTGGACCCGGATCGCCCCTACGGAGGTTGCGCGGATACGTCATCGGCTCACTTCAGACAGTTCGCGCTCCTACGCCCCTTTTTACCCTTTCCTATTTTGAATCCCGCGATGAGCGCGGCAAGGTTTGCGTTTCTTGTGTGTGCAGGGATGCGCCCGAACATTGATTGTTTCAAGCTCTTGAGTTTCACCATACCAGTGACGCCTGCGATGATTCCAAGGGCTACCATGTTTACGCTCATGGGACTACTCACCTGATCCCGCGCGATCTCGGTCATGGGAAAGCGATTGACATCCTCTTCCTTTCCGGGAGTGACGATGCTTGAGTCCACGATGAGCAAACCGTCCTCTTTGAGATATCGATTATTCTCATCGAATGCCCGCTGCGAAAGCGCAACGAGAACATCGAGCCGGGAACACTTAGGATAGTCGATAGGCTCGTCGCTTATGACCACGTCCGTCTTGCTCGAATCTCCGCGCGCGGCAGGCCCATAGTCTTGAGCCTGGGCGACCTCTTTGCCTTCATAAATACCAGCGGCCTCGGCAAGGATGATGCCCGCGAGGATGATGCCCTGCCCCCCGGAACCGCACAATCTGCACTCTGTCCGCATAGCCACTTTGTCCTATCGCCCGTTTCTTCTACTACTGCTTCTTCTTTCTTATTGAGCCGGAACCTCGTGCGCTTCGCGCGGCCCCCCTTCGGCTCCGGGGCCCAGTTTCTGCACCTTCGGCCGCTTTTGCGGCCATCTTGTAATATTCGGTCACGAATTCCGGCGCGTTGCGGTTCACGAATACTCCGGTCAAGAACTTCCCGGGGAACTGTTCCTTGAGCGAGTCGGCTTCTCCGGACCACTGTTGCCGCATTTTTTCAATCGGAAGCGCATTATCGCGCAGCCACCGCACCATCTCGACCGGTCCGCCCATCTTGTTCATGCGTCCGTAAATCGTCGGACACTGACTTATGATTTCGACAACGGAAAATCCCTTGTGCTCGAGCGCCATTTTGATGAATCTCTCGGTTTCACGCGCGGAATACGTCGTGCCGCGCGCGACAAAACTTGCGCCCGCGCTCGCGGCAAGATTACAGATGTCGAAGGAAGAGTCGATGTTCCCGTACGGAACCGTGGTCGCATACTCACCGCGCGGAGTAGTCGGCGATACCTGACCGCCGGTCATACCGTAGATGCGATTGTTGAACACGAGTGTCGTGATGTCTATGTTGCGCCTGCATGAATGGATGAAGTGATTTCCCCCTATGGCAACGGCGTCGCCGTCGCCCATTATGACGATCACGTGCAGTTTCGGGTTGACGAGCTTTATTCCGGACGCAAACGCAAGAGCTCTTCCATGAGTTGTATGAAGCGTATTGAAGTCAACGTAGACCGGGGCGCGCGCGGCGCAGCCAATTCCGGATATCAGGATGACGTCGTTCCTCGAATATCCGAGCGAGTCTATCGCTCGCACCAGCGCCGAGAGACCCACCCCATTCCCGCAGCCGGCACACCACAAATGCGGAAATTTCTTGGTCGAGCGAATATACTTGTGCATGACTGACATCGCTATTCACTCCTCCTCCGCAAGATGATCGATCATCTTATCTTGCAGGCGCGAATTCATTCACACGAATCTCGCCACTCATTCCTCCACACAAAGATGGTCAACTATTTCATCCGGAGTGATAAGCTCTCCGTCGAAGCGGGTGAGCGATTGAACTCTTGTCTTTCCGGCTGCGAGCCGCTCGACCTCGAGCGCCATTTGCCCGAGGTTCAGCTCGACCACCGTGAAGCTTCTGACCGACTGTGCGTAGTGAACTATTGACCGGCGCGGGTGCGGCCATACGGTGATCTGGCGGATGAGCCCGGCCTTGACACCCCGGCTGCGCGCGATATCCACTGCCGCCTTGCATGCGCGCGCCGCGCTGCCGATCGCGACCAGTATGCGCTCCGCGTCTTCACACATATACTCTTCGCTCAGACAGATTTCGCTTCTATTGTTCTCTATCTTGTCTCGCAGTCTCGTGAGCAGCGACTTGACTTCGTCAGGCCGCATCGTGGGGAACCCCCACTGGTCGTGCGTCAAACCTGTCACGTGGTAGCGGTATCCGCTGCCGAAGTCCGCGAGCGGCGGCACGAGGTCAGCGGTGATTTCGTAGGGCTGATATGCGTGCGCCGGGATATCGGGCCTCTTGCGCTCGATGAGTCTGACATCTGCTTTGCGCGGAAGGACGACTTTTTCCCGCATATGGCCGATGACTTCGTCGAGCAGCAGGATCACCGGCGTTCGGTACTTCTCTGAGAAATTGAATGCCTCGATCGTGACGTTCAGCGTTTCCTGCACGGACCATGGCGCAAGCGCTATTATCGGGTGATCACCATGCGTGCCCCAGCGCGCCTGCATGATGTCGCCCTGCCCGACCGACGTGGGCAGCCCGGTGCTTGGGCCTCCTCTCATTACGTCGACCACGACGCACGGTATCTCGGTAAACGAGGCAAAGCCAAGATTCTCCTGTTTCAAGGAGAACCCGGGACCCGAGGTCGCGGTCATTGCTTTCGCGCCTGCAAGAGAGGCGCCTATAACCGCGCCCATGCTTGCGATCTCATCTTCCATTTGAACAAACACGCCCCCTCGGCGCGGCAGTTCGCGCGCCATCATCTCCGCGATCTCGGTCGAGGGTGTTATGGGGTAGCCGGCGAAAAAGGACATTCCCGCCAACAATGCGCCATGCACACATGCCTCATTGCCTTGAAGGAGCCTGACATCACTGTTGGTCTTGTCGACAGTTTTATTTTTTTTTGTCATCGTCAGCCTTAGTTCTCGACGCTTTGCACCCTTTATTCTTCCAGTATATACTCCTCGATCAATTTCCGCCTGGTATCCTCATCATCTACAATAGCATAATCCGGGCACTGAATCACGCACAGGCCGCAACGGACACAACGGTCCAGATTCGTGGGGTGAGGATAGCGGTTCTTATCGAGCTCAAAGACCTGCCTGGGACACAATTCTTCACACAGTCCGCACTGCTTACACCACTTCCTGTTCACCCAGATGAACGGTTTGTCTTTTTCTTCTTTCCTCATATATATACCTTATATCAATCGGAAATCCATTGGCAATATGTTATGTTTGTTGACAGACATTGTATCGCATGCTTCTTCAGGTGTCAACTGCTCTCGGCCACAACAAATCTACCGCGCTGTGCTACTTTCGTACGAGCATGACACTTGACAACCTCCAGATAGGGAGATACAATGTCAGTCAACCAACATAGTTTCAAATAGGAGAAAAGGTGATGACAAGAAGAAAAGTGGCCGAAGAGAGACGCAAGGAAATAATTGCTGGCCTTTATGCGTGCTTGGCAACGAAAGGATACCAGGAGGTTACCATCAAGGATATTGCCAAGGCGGCGAACGTGAGTTATGGAGCGCTGCATTACTTTTTTGAAAGCAAGAAAGACATCGTGTTTGCGTTTGTGGAGGATTTTATCCGGGAGGAGGAAATCAGGTTTCAGAACAAGTTGGCTCCGGTTGAATCCGCGTGGGAACGCTTGGAAACGATGGTAGCCGTTCTTGCGGAAGAGATGATTCTCAACAGAACTACGAACAAGGTATTCCTGAACCTGCATCATATGGGATGCTGCGACGAGGATATTCGACGGTGCATGGTCCATTGCCATTGTGAATATAGAAAAGTGATACAAGACGCCGTCGATTACGGGATTTCCCGAGGGGAGTTTCCGAGCACCGACTCGGAAAGATTGGCGTTTCTTCTCGTCGGAATCGTCGAGGGAGTATCTCTCCAATTGTCTATAGACCCCGATCTTTACGACGACAAAAGCGTCAAGATGTATCTCTTTGAGGCTGCACAACGACTTCTCGTAAGCGAAAATACTGTGAAGAGCCTGTCTGAACGACGGCTGCAACATTGCACAGGGAAAGGAGGCTGATAGACGGGAGCCAGGGACGTTCTTGAAGACGCGGGACTCATGGCTTTCGAGATGTACGGACACGGTATCGGCCTGGATATCCACGAACCGCCGGTTCTCGGGATGACCGAGGAAACGATCCTCGAGGCGGGGATGACATTCGAGGTGGAAGCCCTTGGGCTTCCCGGTTTGAGGAAACTTGGTGGCGAAGGCGCATATCAGTTCGAGAATCTCCTCATTATTACCGAGGACGGCTGCAGCACCGTTATGGGGCTCCCTCATAGTATTTTTGAGACATCATATAGCTGATCTCTTAGGGGCTTGTTTCATGGGAACTTAGCCTGAAACCATCTCCTACAACAGACAGTCAAAACAGGGGAGGTAAGAATATGCCAAAGTTGAAGATTCTGGGTGTCGGCGGAAGCCCGCGAAAGAACGGAAACACGACGAAAATGGTTCAAAAAGCGCTGGAAGCAGCGGCAAACGTGGACGGAGTGGAGACTGAACTTTATGAACTGGCCGGCAAGAAGTTGAATTATTGCATCGCCTGCTACAAATGCCTGGAAAAGGGCGAGTGCGTATTTGATGACGCGGTGAACGAGTTCATCCCGAAATTCCTTGCGGCCGACGGTCTAATATGGGGGGCGCCCGTCTATCATATGTCTGTCCCCGCCAATATGAAGGCCCTGCTGGACCGAGTGGGGAATCTGATGCTTTCCCATTTCCTTTGGAAGGGTGAGATGATGCCCCGGTTCAACAAGGTGTGCGGAGTCCTGACAAATGGCGGGCATCGCAACGGCGGGCAAGACCTTGTCCTGAGTTTCCTCGGTGGGAGTTGCATAATGCTCAACGGCATCCTTATCTCCGGCGAGACCGTAATGGGCAGTTACATTGGCGCTTCCGCCTGGACAGGGAAAGGAATGGACTTGTCGGGTAAAGACAACATACTTGAAGACAACGAGGGTCTCATGTGCGCCGAAAGTGTGGGGAAGCGGGTCGCGGAAGTCGCAAGCATTGTCAAAGCCGGTATGGTGGCGCTTGGTGACAAGCTTCCGAGCGAGTATACGTACGCATGGTAGCATAGCGCAGCGTAGCCGCGACCAAACAGCACACATCAGTCGTGATGAATCGCGCCTCAGAAAATCGGGGACACGATATAGCATCGTGTCCCCGATTTTCTTCATTCGCGTCTGCAGGGGCGCAATTCATTGCGCCTTTGTAAGCGCGAATGAAGCCGCGCCTACACGATTGCGGGACGGTCCCGAATCCCTCGAGCATGAAATCATAATATTTGACTGTAGTCTATATTGGAGAGTAAAGTTGATTGGAGGTGATCCATATGATCAGAACACCGAGTCCAGGCTATAGCATGCTTGTCCGGCTTGAAATCTCGAACCGGCCCGGTATGCTTGGGAGAGTGACGTCCACCATTGGGAAAGACGGCGGAAGCATCGGCGCGGTCGATATCGTCGGATTCGGAAGAGAGACCATCATTCGGGATATCACCATAAATGTGGCTGATATCCCGATGGGCCAGAAGATTGTAGATGAGTTGAAACAGATAAGGGGAATCAAGATTCTTAATGTCACGGATCGAACGTTTATGGTTCATCAAGGTGGAAAGATCGAATTGAAGAACAAGATTCCCCTGAAGACGCGCGAGGACCTCTCCATGGCATATACTCCGGGAGTGGCGAGGGTCTGCATGACGATATATGAGGACAAGGAAAGGGTGCACGACCTCAGCATCAAGAAGAACACGATCGCCATTGTTTCGGACGGGACGGCAGTTCTCGGCCTTGGAGACATCGGGCCGGAGGCGGCAATGCCGGTGATGGAGGGAAAGGCAATGCTCTTCAAGGAGTTTGGCGGAGTCGATGCCTTCCCCATCTGCTTGAGCACGAAGGACCCGGAGGAAATCATTTCCGCCGTCAAATGGATAGCGCCCGGGTTCGGTGGAATCAATCTCGAGGACATCTCGGCCCCGCGCTGCTTTGAAATTGAGACGCGGCTGAGAAAGGAACTGGACATCCCGGTATTTCATGATGATCAGCATGGCACGGCAGTGGTCATATTCGCGGGTTTGATCAATGCGTTGAAGGTCGTTGGTAAGCGGCTGGAAGATATTCGCGTCGTGGTTTGCGGGCTGGGCGCCGCCGGAATATCGTCTATTCGGTTCATGCTTTCCGCAGGTGTCAGACAGATTATCGGATGTGACCGAAGTGGGACTCTCTATCGGGGCCGGAAAGAGAATATGAACCCAATGAAGGAGCAGTTGGCCGACGAAACGAATCCTGAGAGAATCAGGGGGACGCTTTCAAAGGCTCTGACCGGCGCAGACGTGTTCCTCGGTCTCTCCGGAGCATGCATGCTGCATTCAAGAGACATCAAGAAAATGGCCAAAGACGCGATCGTCTTCGCCATGGCCAACCCCACACCCGAAATCATGCCCGAAGAGGCAGGCAGGCATGCGAGAGTAGTCGCGACGGGAAGGTCGGATTATCCCAACCAGATCAACAACGTGCTCTGTTTCCCCGGTCTTTTCCGCGGGGTTCTCGATTGCCATGCCCGGGAGATCAACCACGAAATGCTGCTCGCAGCGGCCAACGCCATAGCCCGCGTTGTGGCGGACGACGAGCTAAGGGAAGACTATATTATTCCCAGCGTTCTGAACCGGAAAGTTCCCGAGCAAGTATCTCATTGTGTGAGGGCGGCCGCGATCCGGACTAAGGTTGCGAGACTCGAAGAACGATATCTCTCATTCTATAGAATCTAAGAAACAGCCGACTGTCCCTGTGCCGTGGTTAGTTGTGAAAGAACCGGAAAAGGCGCAGATGGGATTGTCTGTTTTGTGGGGCCGAAGACTCAGAATGGCGTCGAAGGGCTCGTTGCGACGTTTTTTTGTCTGCCCTTTCATCTTTCGTCGTGACACTCTCGTTTTTTGTCGCCTTTGCCCTCTTTGCGTCTCTACGTTCTAGTAGAGCGCTTCCTAAAGTAACGTTGCAATAGCCATAAAGAACGAGATTCTTCGCTTCGCTCAGAATGACGGTTATTGTTAGGCTCATCCTCAAAATGCTTATGCTATGTTATTTCGGAAACGTCATACTAGTTCCTGCTCTTCAATTCAAACCGAGACCCGACATTTGGAATCCAAAACCTTGTTGGCCCTTTTGGGCCACCCGAGAAGGGCATGTGGGCCTTTTTGTAATTTTTTTCTTGACATCCCCCAAGGCTTGTGCTATATTTACTCCGAACTCGTAATGGCACATTGCAGCACCCAAGTAGTCAAGCCTTAGAGAATCACCCAAGCATCACCCGTAAGTGCGAATTCATCGCACCCAAGACTCGAAAGCAACATCATCAGTAGCTCTGAATCTATGCGCGAAAGGAGGGTTGTAAAACATTTGCACGGAGCTGCTGGAAATGATGATGACTATAGAGCAAAAGAGCAATCAATATCAGGCAGCACTTGCACGTATTGAGTTGCGATGTGCTCTGTTTGATTACGTTGTATCACTCAGTTGTTAGACCAGAATAGCAGAGTAGCAGTTGACACTTTGAACTGACTGATAGAAGCACTTCAGATAAGAACTACGAATCCAGGAGGTAACTGAGGATATGAAGAAGATAACAATCTTGTTGGCTTTGGCGCTGCTGGTAGCCGTTACGCTTCCCGCCGTCGCCGAGGTCGAAGAAGTAACGGTCGGCGGAAGCATTGTGGTCCGCGGCCAGATTCAGACACCGGGCGTAGGTCAGCAAAGAGGTCCGGTCAACGTCGGTGGCTTCACCAATGGGCACCTTGTCGACGCTAACGGTAATGGCGTGATTGAGGCTAGCGACCTTACTTTCAGCTTGGCCAATTTCAACAATTTCGTTGAGTCCTCGAGCTTTGATGACGACATCGAAAGCCTCGATTGGATTACTCAGCGGACCAGAGTCAATGTCGATGCGAAGCTGAGCGGCAATGTCCGCGCCTTCGTTGAGCTGCAGTCGTTTGATTTCTGGGGCGACGACAGTGATGATGATTCCCTTGAAGACGGCAATGCGTCCGATGTTTCTCCGTTCACAACGGAACAGATGTTTATAACAACTGAAGGCGATGACCTTGTTCAACTCTATCAGGGCTATATTGAGATGAACAACATCGCGGATCTGCCGTTGCAGGCGCGCATTGGCCGTCAGGAACTGCCGTATGGTCGTGAGTGGCTCCTTGGCAACAACGATGCCGGCGTCAATTTCTCCGGCCTCGCGTTCGACGCTCTCAAGTTGAGCTATGAGACCGACCTGTTCAGGATCGATGCGTTTGCATCGAAGCTGGATGATGACACCACTCCGCTGGCTATTCCGAATCAGGAAGAAGACGGCGACGCTGATCTTTATGGCGTGTATGGAACCTACAAAGGCATCGAGAACATGGCCATCGACGCTTACTGGCTCTTTGTGCGTGATGCGGGCAGCCTCGTCACTATAACGGGTGCGGATGCCGACACCGAGGATGTATTGGACCTCCATACCGTTGGCGCACGTATTGCCGGCCAATGGGATGTCATGGGCCTCCTGCCCGGCATGCTCGACTACAATGTTGAAGCCGCGTTCCAGTTCGGCAACAACAACGTGGCCGACAGCGGTGGCGACGGTGGCGATTTCGGCGGTTGGGCGTTCAACGCAATGGCTGGTTACACGTTCTCTGATGTTACATGGACTCCGAGACTCGAAGCCGAGTATGCGTTCTTCTCCGGCGACGATGACTTCAATGATGGTGACACCGACGAATTCGTTCGCTTGTTCTCCGATGTGCACTATGGCGAACTGAACCTTGGCGGCGACCTCGACCAGCTTGCCACCAATATGCACATCATAAAGCTCGGCGCATCGGCTGTTCCAGTGGAGAAACTCACGCTGAAGGGCGATTTCTACTGGTTCCTGCTCGCCGAGGACGACGAAGACGGTCTTGCCAAGACGTTCGGTCTGCCGCAGCTTGAGAGAACGGGCGCTGTGGTAGCCGGACAGCCGGTCGAAGTGATTGGCAGCGACGACAATGTCGGAATGGAACTCGACCTTGTTGCCAACTATCAGTACACTGAAGACCTGAATCTGCGCGCCGGCTGGGCTCACTTCTTTGCCGACGACGCGATTGAGAATTCCTGGGGCGCCGGCAGTGACGACGACATTGACTATGTCTACGTCCAGGCTGCGCTTGTGTTCTAAGAAGGTCCAGGAACTAGTTTAGATCCGTATAAGTTCCCCCGGGAGCGCGAAAGTGTTCCCGGGGGGATTTTTTTCAACCTTCCTCCACGCAGCCAGCATATTGGCGTCCTGAACACCCTATCGCAATTCTGCTCAACCCATTGCCCTGGCTAGTACAGCGTTTCCGAAGTAACATAGCATATATCTCGAAGGATGAGTATGACTACATATGTCATTCTGAGCGAAGGGCCGCAGGCCCGAGCGAAGAATCCCGTTTTCGGTTTCTAAGTCCTTGCATTTCAAAGAGATTCTTCGCTTCGCTCAGAATGACATTCGAGTCCAGCCAGTTATGGACGGATGCAGAAACTCCAAACTTGTGATTGCAGCATTATTCAAGAAGCGATTTACTATAGTATGTCCGAAGACCAGATCGATAGCGATTTACTATAGTATGTCCGAAGACCAGATTGATTTTGACGTTTTTGTGGAGGCGAATCTTGTGTTTGCCCGAACGCAGGATTCCATGCAATGCAGCATGTCCTTCCAGGCGTGAATAATAGAGGGCGAACACAAGGTTCGCTCCTACAAAAGCTGTTTATCCCCTTGTCTTTGTCGTACCAAAATCCGCACGTAAGAAAAGACACTGCTCGACCGATATGTCTCATAGTA